>CAZRTY010000287.1:0-2903 GCA_964603055.1 uncultured Rhodothermales bacterium
TCGCGGCTAACATCGCTTTCAATGCCTTCGAGGATGACGGAGACGTCGCCCATGGATCCGCCGACAAAGCCGCGCTGGCCGGGGAACGCGGGCGTGGCGCCTTTGCGGACCACCCACAGCTTCTTGCCGTCATGCTCTTCCTCCCACGCGAAGTTGTGATGGTTATGCACCTCGTCGAGGATGTTCGCACCGAGCAGCTGAGCCACGCGCTCCGTCACCCAGTCGCGGCCCGCGTACGCGTGGCGGCCGGCGAGCCGCATACTCGCGATGTACTCCTGGCCGAGCTGTGAATCGGCGTCCAGCAGTACCGGGTCGACGTCGATGCCTTGTTTACCGCCGCCCTTGCGGACGAAGTGCGTGGCCAGGCGATGACCGAGCCCGCGGCTGCCAAAGTGCACGCCCACCCAGACGCGGTCCTGCTCATCCACGAACAAGTCGACGTAATGGTTGCCGCTGCCGATCGTACCGAGCTGCTCGCGGGCGAGGGTCTTGAGCTCGCGCGCCACGGGGATGTCCCACGCGGGGTCGTCGTAGAACAGCTCGTGGTCGACGTCTTCCTTGTTCTTGCGCCCGATCCCGAAAGACAGCGTCTTCCAGAGGTCATCCATAATCGTGCTGATGTTAGCACGGATTTCGTCGGCCTCTGCATCGAGCAAAACCGCCTTGTTGCCGCATGCGATGTCATAGCCGACGCCCGATGGGCTCACGAGGCCGTCGTATGCCACCACGCCGCCGATCGGGACCGCATAACCGAGGTGGTGATCGGCCATGAGGGCGGCACGTTCGGCATCGCGACTGGAGCGGACGATCTGCTCGACAGCGTTTTCAAGTGGCTCACCGAAAACGGGGATACCGTGGATCTCAGTGCAGGGCATAATGGCTGAACCTGCCGGGACTACGCGATGGGCGAATATCACCTTACGCCCGAGCCTGCGCGAGTTGCCGCGGGCGCCGGTTTGGGCGAGGGTCGAGGCCATGACGTAGGCTTCGGGTTCGACTCCCCGACGATGTCGACACCTGCCAAACGCGGGGCAGTCATTCAGCAAAGTTCTCCCAGAGGAAGCGGATCGGCACGGCAAACATTCGGTCGCCGAATGGCAGCGCAGTCTCGCCGTCGTACAGAATGACTCCGGCAACGAAGCGGCCACCCACCGATGCGGCCAGATGCCGTAGACCTCGGAAATCCGAGTCGTGCACGGTGGCGGCTGCCTTCACCTCGATACCGGCCAGTTTGTTACCACGCTGCAAGACGACGTCGACCTCATATCCGTCTTTATGTCGGAAATGAAAGAGGCGATGGTCGGCCTCATGGGCTGCCGCGAGGCTTCGGATCTGCTGATACACGAACGTCTCCAAGAGTTGGCCATACATTTCGCGGTCGGCATAGAGCGCCTCAGCATCCAGCCCCACCAGGGCCGCGGCCAGCCCGGTATCGCCAAAATGAAGCTTCGGCGTTTTAATCAGGCGCTTCAGTCGATTGGAGTGCCATGGTTGGAGCTCTTCGAGCATGAACATCCGGTCCAGCAGCGTCACGTAGTTCCGGATAGTGGGGCGGGTAAGATGAAAAGGCGCGGCAAGCTCAGCGATGTTGACCAGATGAGCCGTCTGGCCCGCCGCCAGTTCCAGGAGGCGACCTAGTGCGTCCAGTGATGAGATATCGGCAAGATCACGCACGTCTCGTTGGATGATTGCCGTGGCGTAGTCTCGAAGCCACGCCGCCTGTCGACGGGGAGCCGTGCGTGCGACTGCCGGTGGAAACCCTCCAGTGCACACGCGTGCCGCAAGGGCCTCGCCAAGACGCTCCGTCTTCTGAACAACGATGCGGGCGTCGAAGAGGTCGTCCAGGAACCGAGGCTCATTTTGCTCGATTTCGCACTGTGCGAACGGAAAGAGCCGCACGACCTCCATGCGCCCCGCGAGGGAATCCGAGATATGCGGCAGGAAAAGGACGTTGGCGGAGCCGGTGAGCAGAAAGCGTCCGGGCCGGCGGTCTCGATCTACGGCCGACTTCAGAGCGACGAAAATCTCCGGCACGCGCTGGACTTCGTCGAGAATAACATGCTGCGGCAGGTCTCCAACGAAACCGGCAGGATCGAGCTCGGCGGCGGTTCGCACCGCGTCGTCATCGAAGGTAAAGTAGGCGTATCCGCGCTCGTCTCCGACCTGCTTTACGAGTGTTGATTTCCCGCTCTGCCTCGGCCCGTGAAGCAATACCACGGGCGAGTCTTCCAAGGCTTCGTCGAGCCGGGGACGGCTGATTCTGGATCGCATCTTGGGATGGTGCTTGGTCGACTAATTGAAGGGCTGGACTTCGACCGAATGAAAGCGGGGGCTTCGACCAAATGAAAGTCTACACCTCGACCAAATGAAAGTCAATGCTTCGACCAAATGAAAGCCAGAGCCTCGACCAAATGAAAGTATGGGCCTCGACCAAACGAAAGTCAGAGCCTCGACCGAATGAAAGCGACCTGGGTAATCAGCAGTTGTAACCGACGATCAGGCGCGGGCCGACTCACTTACTGAGCAAGGCTCCGCCGCGGCATAATCGCCAAGCTTGAGCTACAGGGGGCCGATCAATCGCTCGGCAAATGCCTGCACATCTGGCTGGAGGTCGGTGTAGACGAGATGGCGCCGAGCGCTGTCGAGCAAGCCGAGAATATTCAGCGTGTCGCATATCGAGGCGGAACGTTCGGCATCACGGCTGGAGCGGACGATCTGCTCGACTGCGTCTCAAGTGGCTCACCGAAAACGGGGATGTCCTGTATTCCTGTATACATGATGTAGATAGCTCAAACATCACCGTCACACGCGGATCAGTCCGCGAAAGCCCCGTGCGGCGTAATAGGAATCGGCGCCGTTGTGATAGATGAAAACGTGGCCGTAGCGATGGTCGCCGAAAAGTG
>CAZRTY010000288.1:0-2896 GCA_964603055.1 uncultured Rhodothermales bacterium
GGGCGGCGTACCCGCGCTGCATCTGGATCTGCGCGGACTGCTGGTTGATCTGCGAATACGCGATGATCAGCGCCACGCTCACCAGGATGATGCCTGCAACCGCGTTATCGAATAAGAAATGCATGACGCTACAACCTCAGGTCCAACATCTTCAGAGCGTTGACCGTGCGTAGACCTGCCTCATCTCCAGCGGGGCCGTCATGAACCGATGCGAGACGTACAACTTCACCTCGCGATAGTCATCCGATGGATCCCCCGGCACATAGCTGATCCCGTTCGAATCGAGACGGCGGGGTTCAACAATGGCCGACATGTTGAACACAATCGTATCGCCCACGGCGGATCCGGAAACCTCGGCCTTCCACGGCGTCACGGCCGCATCGTCGAGCGCACTGAAGGGCACATATCGTAAGCTGTCGAGCGCACTCACCGCCACACCGACGGCCTCGGTTTCTACCTCGGAACGCAGCATGTTCAGGTAACCGCGCGTGGCCGTACGCGAGTTGTTGAACGCGATCTGCGTTGCAACGAAGAGGGCAAGCACGGCGAGGAGAGTCTGCTGCATCGATAACGAAAAGCACTTAAGCGACGCACCGATCTGTTGCAATCGCCGTTCCAGCCGCAAAACCGGACTTTCCAGACGGGATCAGCGCGCCTCGCCCATCCGTCCCGTTTCATTAGGTACGACGCCGCGTTTCATAATGTGACGCCGCACCGCACGCCTTACTCCGGCTGCCACGACAAAAGGTTAGAACAGAGAAAGGCCGGCGTACCTCGCGAAGGTGCACGCCGGCCTCTCGGATCGACCCCTGGTCGCCTCCTCTGGATTAACTCGTCGCCGTCGGGATCATCGTGATTGTGATCACCTGGTCGCTGAAGTCGGGCTGGCTGCCAAAGTCGTGCAGGAGCCGATAGTTGTGTGGCGCCGTCGCATGATCGACGCGCCAGCCATTCCCGCCGTAGGTCATTGTACCGTGCTCCCTGCGCCAGTGCTGGTTGCCGTATCCATTCTTCTTGATATCGGCAAACTGTGCATCAGTGAAGTGATTCTGGTCTTCAAAGGCGATTCGATACTGATTGCTGTTGTACTCCGACCGCTCGATGAGCGCATACTTGCCTTCCCGCATTGCGTCAAGCTCTTCTGCACCTTCTTCCAGCGCGTTGTGCAGATAGTTGAATCCTCCGTGATTGCTCTTCACGTTCGTATTACCGCGCAGACTGCAGTTCTGGTTCACGCCCAGGATAAAGTTGAGTCGTTCGCCAGGTTGCAAGAGCAACTCATGGAACTCCATGTTGGTGCCGTTCCGGTTGTTGCCGGCGGCATATAACATTACAGGCTCTTGTGCCTCATAGCTCGTACCCGTTCCAGATTCAACTGGTACGTAGCGCTGCAGGAAAATTGCCGAGCAGTAGCCGGCAATCGACTTGATAAACTCGACATGGATGGTGCTCGGCTCTTTCACTTCGAGCACTTCTTTCGGCACCATGCCGGATGCCGGGCTGTCGTAGCCGATCCGCACCGTCGCCTTTGCATCTCCGTAGTAGCCGTGGGATTCTACGGCGAATGCGTTCAGCGAGACGCGCTCGGCCGTTGCCTCATACCGCCCGCCTTTATACTCGGCTGTAACCATGCCCTCCGGGCCGTTCACGCGGTCCACACGGAGTTGCATCGTAGTGGTGGAGTCCGGGTTGACACGCTCGTCCTCGCGCATCAGTCCGACGGTCATACTCAGACCTGAACGTGCAATCTCACGCGCGAGCAATTCCTCCTGGCGCTCCGACTGCCGGTCCGTGGTTTCGAGGTTCGTTCGGTTGATCTGAGACCAGGCGATTGTCCCTCCGATCAACGTCGCGGTGACAAGCATCAGTAATCCTTTTCCCATGTGAACACCTCTTACGTGTTGATGAAGGTGGTGCCGATCCGTCGAGGGCGACGTTCAGATGCCGATCGGCTCTCGTTACTGTTAGTTTCTGACCATCAGGGTCGAGCCGTAATAGACCCTGCGCAGCGTGGCCCGGCGGGTCTCGAACGGCGTGACCATGTGAAAGCTGACTTTCGTATTCCGAACCTGATTTGGATTCGCGACAGGATTCGCAACCGGAAGTGCATCGCGGTCCAACATCTCGACTTTGAAGTGACTCAACAGAGCTGAGCTTCCGCCCTCCCGCACCCAGGGTTCGCCACCCATCTTCACTGACCGCTCCAGCCGGAAACTGTCGACGGTATCCTTCTCGGTCTGGTGGACGCCCGTCCGGTACAGATCGTACCGCGTCCTGATGCGCATCGTATCAAGTGTACCGCCGACAACGGCGACCGAATCACGGAAGAACTCGAAGCCGATCGTAATTCCCGCTGAGTCAGTGGGATTCGTGTAGGCGACCGTACTATTAGGCATGTTTCGGCCCATCAGCAGCAGATCGTCCTCCATCCACGTGGCCAGATCCATCGCCTGGCGCTTCATCATGTAGTTGGCCGTCTGCTCGACCGACATCTCCGTCATCCGCATCTGCATCGCCATGATCACAAGAATGACCGTGGATCCGATCAGAATCGCATTGAGATTATCGAAGATGGCGATCATCTGACTGCCTCTATTATCGGCCGAAGATTACGACGTGTATGATATCACGCGGGATAGCTCGATCGGCTGGTTCAGGAATTGCTTCCCGCCCGGCCAGTAATCCTGGATGCTGACCGTAATGCGCTTGTGGATCTCACGCTGATTACTGCGTTCCATCGCATTGTTCACATACTCCACGCGGATCTCAACATCGAAGTAGATGGTGTGATCTCCCATCTTGAACTCTCGGCGATCTATCTGCGCCTTATGGAAGTCCTCAATATAATTGCACGTCGCGCCGCCCGATACAAATGGCTTACATGCTTTACCGGTAT
>CAZRTY010000289.1:0-2889 GCA_964603055.1 uncultured Rhodothermales bacterium
CTCACTGATGCGACGGTAGACGTTAAGGCGTTCGACGTTATTCGACAGATAGCTGTCTGGAATGAGCGCGTCCTCATCGACGTCGACCACGGTTTCAAGCGGCCGCGGTACATGTTTCTTATCGAATACGTCGGCGAACTCTTCGGTGCGCAACTCTCCAACGGCCTCATCGAGCAGCTGATGGTACGTTTCGAAGCCTACCTCGTCGATGAATCCGCTTTGTTCTCCTCCGAGCATGTTGCCTGCACCACGGATGTCGAGATCGCGCATGGCGATGTTGAAGCCACTTCCGAGTTCATTGAACTCTTCGACGGCTTGCAGTCGCATCCGCGCCTCCCGCGTCATTCCGTGTACCGATTTGACGAGCAGGTAGCAAAACGCCTTCCGGTCCGCCCGCCCGACCCGCCCGCGCAATTGATGTAGCTCTGACAGTCCAAATCGGTCGGCGTGGTTGATGATAATCGTATTCGCGTTCGAGATATCGAGCCCATTCTCGATGATATTTGTGGATATCAGCACATCGAACTTGTGGTCGATGAAATCCGCCATTACCGTTTCCAGCTGGCTTGCTTTCATCTGTCCGTGCGCCGTGCGCATGCGCACTTCAGGTAGCATTCCGCGCAGCATGGCGGCAACTTCCTCGATAGACTTTACCCGGTTATGGATAAAGAATACCTGGCCGCCGCGCGTTACCTCGTACTGAATAGCGTCACGAATAAGGTCTTTATTATATCCGTGTATTTCGGTGATAATAGGTTGACGGTTCGGTGGCGGCGTATTGATGATTGACAGATCGCGGGCGCCCATGAGTGAGAACTGCAGGGTCCGGGGAATGGGTGTTGCTGTCAATGTCAGCGTGTCTACCTCAGCGCGAAGTTGCCGCAATCGCTCTTTGGCTGCGACGCCGAATCGTTGTTCTTCGTCGATGATGAGCAGACCCAGGTCCTTGAACTTGACGTCTTTTGATACCAGGCGATGGGTACCGATGAGCACGTCGACTTCACCACGCTCAGCCGATTGAACGATCGCTTTCTGTTCAGCGGCTGTGCGGAAGCGCGACAATGCCTCGACCTTTACCGGAAACGGCTTGAGGCGCTCGGCGAACGTTTCGTGGTGCTGCGCGGCGAGGATGGTCGTGGGGACCAGCACAGCAACCTGTTTTCCGTCCTGAACTGCTTTAAAAGCAGCTCTGACGGCGATTTCTGTCTTTCCGAATCCCACATCACCGCATACCAAGCGGTCCATCGGAACGGGCTGTTCCATATCCTCCTTGACGGCAGCAACGGTAGCTGCCTGATCGGGCGTGTCCTCATAACGAAAGGATGCTTCCAGTTCACGCTGCCATACGGAATCCGACGCGAAGGCAAAGCCATCAGATGATTTCCGCTGTGCGTACAGCTTGATGAGATCGCGCGCGATGTCCTTAACGCGCTTCTTTGTGCGAGCTTTGGTGCGTTCCCACTGGCCCGTCCCCAGCTTCGTCAACGAGGGCTGATAGCCTTCCTTCCCCGTAAACTTATGCAGCTTATAAAGCGCGTTTACGTTGACGTAGAGCACATCCTGGTCGCGGAAGAGGAGTTTTACCGCTTCCTGCTGCTTGTCGCGTACCGTGATGCGGTGGAGTCCAGAGAAGCGGCCGATACCATAGTCGACGTGGACCACGAAGTCTCCGGGCTGGAGGTTCTGTACCTCTCGAAGCGTGAGCCCACCGTACGATTGCTTCCGTTTCCGCTGGGTTGGGCGGTGATAGCGCTCGAAGATCTGGTGGTCGGTATAGACCGCAAGCTCGGCGTCAGGGACTGAGAACCCGCCGTTGAGCGATGCCACCTTGAGGTCGAGACGGAAGTCCCGCACTTCGGTCTCCATCAGCTCGAGGATACGCTTTAGCTGCGTCTGGCTATCACAAAGGATGACGGTATCGAGGCCTTCGGACGTGTTCTCGCGAATCTGGCGGCGGAGGACCTCTATTGACCGGTTGAAAACGGGCTGAGGACGTCCGCCCACGTCAAAAACGTCCTCCGCGTCTCCCATAGGGAAGGACCCGAACTGCAGGCGCCCGAAGCTCATGAGCTCGAGCTCCAGTTCGCTCGCGCGGAGATAACGGGTTTCAGGAAGTGGAAACAGAACCTCTTCGTACCGTTCTTTGGCGGCTGTATACGCCTGCTTCACGGACTCGAACCGCTCCTCGGCGAGACCTTGGAAGCGTGCTTCGTTGTAGGTGAAGATCGTCGTGTCTTCCGTGAGGTAATGGAAGAACGGATCGAAGTCGGATGCATCACTGCTTCGCCCTTCGACGTCAGGCACGATGCGCGCCGTTTTGAGGCGGCTGACGGAGCGCTGGCTACGGGCATCGAACTCCCGCAGTGAGTCCACCTCATCACCGAAGAACTCGATTCGGATGGGGTACTCGCCCGCGAAGGGGAAGACGTCCAAGATCCCGCCACGCAGCGCGATGTCGCCCGGTGACTCCGCAAACTCGAGTCTCGTAAATCCGAGCTCGATCAGCCGTCTGACGGCTTCCATCGGTTCGATGATGTCGCCAGTAGAGACGGTCCAGGTGGCTTCCAGCAACTTCTGCTGCGAAGGAACGCGTGCCTGAACCGCATCAAGCCCGGCCACAACGATCAGCTTCTCATTTCTGCTGAGCCGCTGTAGGACTTCGGAGCGCGCAATCGCGCGTGCGGATTCTTCGACGTAGTCCGGGTCGTACGGATTGTGGTCTGAAGTAGGGAGCAGGACGACCTTCCCCTCTCCCATCACTTGCTCGAGATCGCTTACGAGGAAAGCGGCCGACTCATCATCCTCCGTGATGCAACAGTACGTTGCCGGATGCTTTTCGAAGAGGGCAGCGGTGAGGATTGCAGCGAGTGAGCCCACTGCATGCTCGAC
>CAZRTY010000290.1:0-2884 GCA_964603055.1 uncultured Rhodothermales bacterium
GACCGCAGCCTGATGTCTGGTCTCTTTGCGTACGTCGGTCTCGAAACGGGAAGGCTGGCGGATCGCCTCGTCGTCCCGGCCGAAGCCGTTCTTGTGCGCCAGGGCCGCGACCTCGTCTTCCGCATCGAAGACGGCCGCGCCCAGTGGGTTTATGTGATCGTTGGCAGGCGCTCGGGCGACGAAGTTGAGATCCTGGACGGCATCCGCGAAGGAGACGTGATCGCCGTTTCCGGCCACTACGCGCTCGCGCACGACGCGCCCGTCGTCGCCGAGTAATCGTGCTGACGCGTCTCGCCATATCGCGCCCCGTCGCCACCATCGCGGCGTGCATCCTCATCATCGTACTGGCTGCGGTTGCATTCGTGCGCGTGCCGGTGGCGCTGCTGCCGGAGCTTCGCTATCCCGCACTGATGGTGTGGACGGCCTACCCGGACGTCCCGCCCGAGCGTGTCGAACGCTCCGTCACGGAACGCGTCGAGGAAGCCGTCGCGGGCACGTCGGGCCTACAGCAGGTGTCGGGCCGCAGCCAGCTCGGCGGATCGCTCATCCGGCTCGATTTCGGATGGAACACGAACCTCGATCTCGCGCTGCTGGACGTCCGCGAGCAGCTCGACCGCCTCGGTGATGCGCTGCCCGACCAGGCGGATCGCCCCATCGTTCTGCGGCTGGACCCGAGCGAGCGGCCGATCATGATGCTCTCATTGCGGGAGTCGCGCTCGGGACCTGCAATCCTCGCAAGCGAGGAGGCGCCGCAGGATCTCGTCGCGCTGAAGACCGTGGCGCGGGAAGTCATTGCCCGGCGCATCGAGCAGATCGACGGCGTGGCGCGCGTGCGGGTGACCGGCGGCTTCGACCGCAGCGTCGATATCGGCATCGATCCGGCACGCCTCGCCGCGCACGGCATCAGCATCGACGACGTTGCCCGGGCGGTCGAACTGGCCAACATATCACTGCCGGGCGGCATCATTCGGCGCGGACCCTTCCAGTACGCGGTCGAGGTCAGTGGCGAGTTTCGGGATGTGGCGGATGTGGCCTCGACGGTCGTAACACGTGCCGGAAGCGTGCCGGTGCGATTGCAAGACGTGGCAACCGTTCGCGAGAGTGTGGTCGAGCGGCGCGGCCTCGTCCGTTTCGACGGTGACGAAACGCTGCTGCTACTCGTCGAACGGCGGCCGGAAGCCAACACGGTTCGCACCGCATCCGATGTTCGGGAAGTCGTCAGTTTGCTTGATGACGAACTCGGCACCACGCGCATCGACGTGGTCGTCGACGAGAGCGTCTTCATCGAGGAAGCAATTGGCGGCGTCACACAGGCGGTGATGCTGGGCGGTCTTTTCGCCATCATTGTGTTGTTCGTGTTCCTGCGCCGCCCGCGTGCGCTTGCGGCCGTGGCCGTCGCCGTTCCGGTGTCGCTCGCGATCACGCTCATCCTGTTCGACTTGCTGGGCGTGACGTTTAATTTGATCTCGCTCAGCGGCCTTGCACTCGGCGTCGGGATGCTCGTCGACAATGCGATTGTCGTCATTGAGAACATCACCCGGTTACGCGAGCGAGGGATGGACGCGATCCGGGCCGCGCGCCAGGGTGCGACCGAAGTCGCGGCCGCGGTGACGTCATCCACCCTGACCACGATCGCCGTTTTCCTGCCGCTGACGTTCGTGGAAGGTCTGGCGGGGCGTCTGTTTCGGGATCAATCGCTTGCCGTCGTCTGCTCGCTGCTGGCGTCTCTCCTCGTCGCGCTGACCATCGTTCCGCTCATCGCGTCTCGGGATCGGCGGGTCGACGGATCGGCAGCCGCACCATTACGAAGCGCCGGCTTGCTGTCGCGTTACGAGAGGACGTTGTCGTGGAGCCTGTCGCGGAGGATGACGGTGATGATGGTTACGGCGATGCTTCTGGCCGCGGCGATGTTTGTGGGAGTGAATCTTCCGCGGGAAGTCGTGCCGCGTACCGAACAGGGACGCACCGAAATCGCGTTTACGATGCCTCCTGCATCTGATCTGCCGCTCGTGGATGAGCGTGCGGCGGATATCGAGCGGGCGCTCAGGCGGCATGATGTGGCCGCGCATGTGCTGGTGGATGTGGGCGAGCGAGACGAGGCGCGCCTCGATCTGGATCCACGACCTTCCTACGAGGGCGAGATGGTCGTCCTGTTACCCGACGGCGTTAGGACGGAGGACGTGTCACAGGTAATGGCTTCGGAGGCGCCTGTGTCAGACGTGCAGATCGAGGTCAGGCCGGTGCGAACCCAACTCGAGATGCTGCTCTCTCCCGATGAGGCGGATCTCTACGTCGACCTGATGGCAGACGACCGCCTGGCGGCTGAGGCCACGGCCGGTCCGTTTCTTGACATACTGCGCGGGCGAGCCGAACTCACGAACGTGCGTCTCGCCGATGCGAACGAGGTGCCTGCCTACAGACTCTCCTTCAAGCGGGATAATCTCGCCCGATTCGGCGTGAGCCCGTACAGCATCAGCCCGTACCTCGAGGCGGCCGCGCGTGGCAGACGCACGACCGAGCTCCGCTTCGTGAACGAGGACATCCCGATTCTCATTCGGTCACCCCAATCGGGCTCAATGGATCGGCTACTCGACGAACGGTTTCCGACACCGGCCGGGCTGATGCCGCTCGGTACGTTTGTGGAGGCGGAGCGGGTGATGCTTCCCGCGTCGTTGAGGCGCTCCGGCCAGACGCCGGTGGTCCGCATCCTCGCCGACGTTGCGCCCGGAGGCGGCCTTGCATCCGCACAGCGCGCCATCGAGCAGACGGCCGACGAGACGCTCCCTCCCACCGTGCGTGTGCATGCAGGAGGTGCGACCGAAGCGTTTAGCTCCAGCCTGACGGCCGTCATGTGGAGCATCATGCTCAGCCTGGTCCTCGTCTA
>CAZRTY010000291.1:0-2873 GCA_964603055.1 uncultured Rhodothermales bacterium
CTGGCAAGTGGCTTGATGGATATGCGTTATCATCTCGCGGGTGATCAGCGCATCGATCCGAAGCAGTTCGAACGGGATGTGCTTAGCGAGTACGGCTTGCCGGATGAGATCGTGATGCGCCACCGGTCGCCGCACTTCCTCCACGTGTTCGGCAGTGATGGCTACTCGGCAGCGTACTACAGCTATCTGTGGGCCGACGTCATTACCGCGGACGCATACGAAGCGTTTGAGGAAGGAGACGGTCCGTATGATGCCGAAGTCGCGCAGCGACTCCGCGATCACATCTTCTCCGTGGGCAACACGATTGACCCGGCGGAAGGCTATCGCCAGTTCCGCGGCCGCGATCCGGAAGTCGGAGCGCTGATGCGTAAGCGCGGCTTCCCGGAGAACTAAGCCCGCACATCAGAAATGAGCGTCCCGGTGGCACCGCTGCCGGGACGTTTTTTTGTTTCTGTGATCGGCTGAATCACGCGACTCCGCCGATCTTACCCGGATAGAAGATGGATCATGGCAAGTCGATGGATTAGCTTGCATCTCATCCATCCCATAAATCCAAAACAGCTATGGGTCTACTCCTCGCGCTATTTCTCGCGGCATCAACCTTCGCGGATACGATCCACGTTGAAGCAGAGGACGCAGTACTCAATGGGCTCACGGTCGAATCCGAGATCGAAGGCTTTTCCGGCACCGGCTACGTAGCAGGTTTTGGGGATGAGGCCACGCTGTCGTTGGATGTTGAGCTAGCGCAGGGCGTGTATGAGTTTGGGCTGCGAGTCCTTGGACCCGCGAACGGTGTGCACTGGCAGATAGCCGTGGGATCGGATACCCTGGACGGACGCCTCGTGCGGATGGGGGGAGGCTTCCACGAGCGTAGTGGCGGTCACTTATGGCTTCCGGAAGGACAGCATACTATCGAGATCACGGGCGATGCCCAGCTCAGGATTGACTACCTCAGGCTGGTCCGCCGAAAGGATCTACCTTCGACGCCAAGTGCCGAGCTTACGAATCCCAACGCAACGGACGCGACGAGAGCGCTCTATCAGTTTCTGCTGAGCGAATACGGTCGCCATATTCTGGCGGGCCAGCAGGAATTGCGCGAAGTGGAATACATTGAGGATGTGACGGGATATGAAGTAGCCATCGCCGGAGGTGATCTCATCGAGTACTCACCATCGAGATGGGAGAGAGGTGCGCGGCCGAACAAGGACCAGAACTACGCCTCCGTCGAAGACTATATCGAGTGGGCCGGAGACGATGGCATCGTCGCTATGATGTGGCACTGGAACGCGCCGACAGACCTCGTTGGCGACTGGTGGCGAGGTTTCTACACTGACGGCACGACGTTCAACTTTGCCGAGGCACTTGCCGACCCGGCCTCGGAGAATTACGGTCTGCTCTTGCGAGATATCGACGCCATCGCCGACCGGCTGAAGCAGTTCGCCGATGCCGACATCCCGGTATTGTGGAGGCCGCTGCATGAGGCGGCCGGCACGTGGTTCTGGTGGGGCGCGCGTGGCCCTGACCCATTCAGAGAATTATGGCGTCTGCTTTACGACCGCCTTACGAACCATCACCGACTCAACAACCTCATCTGGGTCTACACGCATGAGCCCGATGCCAATGACTGGTATCCGGGAGACGATGTAGTGGATATTGTTGGGATTGACGTGTACGCCAACGACCACCGTGAGGTCATGATGTCGGAATGGAACGAGATGACGTCGCTTTATGATGGACAAAGTGACGGATTCGGGCATCACCTGGCTGCTCTCACCGAGTCGGGAACGCTGCCGGACCCCGTTGTGATTACGGATCATGGCGTGTGGTGGAGCTGGTTCTCGATGTGGAATGACTGGCCGGGCGAGCCGCCGACATTTGTCCGCGACGTTGATCCAGCGTATTTCGAATACGTGATGGGTCATGATCTCGTGATGACGCGAGACGAACTGCCCGATTGGCGAAGCTTCGGCGTCGGTACTGAATCTGTACGGTCATTCGATGCGCGTTTCGAGGCTTATCCTAATCCATCGACGGGCACTTTCGTTGTTCACCTCGAAGGCTTGTCTGGCGAAGACGGACGTATCGAGGTGTTCGATATCCTGGGGAGGCGGGTTCATGCCCAGCGTTTCGAGCCGCAGTTTGTCGACCGCTCGATGAGCACGACGGTCGACCTCGGCACGGCCGCACCAGGCGTATATGTAGTACGCATCACATCGGGCCAGACCTCGTTAGCACGGTCGATTGTAATCGCTGGTCGTTAAGACTGGAGTTGCCGCTGGTAGGCACTGGGCCGATAGACACTGGGGCCGAGAGACGCTGGGGCCGATAGACATTGACTATGCCTGAGGAAGTACAACACATATCCCACGAAATGGAGCGTGCCGTCGACGCGCTGCGCACGGTATGGGGCTATCCGGATTTTCGGCCGGGGCAGCGCGACGTTGTCGATGCGGCGGTGTCGGGCCGTGATGTGTTGGGCGTTCTGCCGACGGGCGGCGGGAAATCAATTTGCTTCCAGGTGCCGGCGCTTATCGACGACGGCCTCACGCTGGTCGTGTCGCCGCTCATCGCGCTGATGGAAGATCAGGTGGCGGCGCTGCGAGCGCGCGGTGTCGAGGCGGCGTTCATCAACAGCGGAATGTCGTATCGGCAAATCGAGCAGGCGTGGACCGATGCCGAGTTCGGCCGGTATCGACTGCTCTATGTATCGCCGGAGCGACTGGCCACGGAGCAATTCCAGGTGCGCGCGCCACGATTGAACATCAAGCGCATCGCGGTTGACGAAGCACATTGTATTAGCGAATGGGGCCATCATTTCCGGCCGGAGTACCGCCGCATTGCCGACACGCTCGAGATGCTCGACCATCCGCACG
>CAZRTY010000292.1:0-2869 GCA_964603055.1 uncultured Rhodothermales bacterium
GAGGTCGACGGAATACCGCCGGATGAGAGCCGCGCAATCGTGGAGGAAGTCTTCGCCCAACCCGGCAATGCCATGATCATGACGAAGAGCGTGAGGAATGCCACGCAAGGCCGGTTCACGCATACCGACTTAGGGATGGCGGAGCGCTTCGCCGAAACCTACGCGGGGCGCGTCCGCTACTGCCACCCGTGGAAGTCGTGGCTCGTCTGGGATGGCCGCAGATGGGAGCGCGACGAGACGGGAGCCGCACGGAGGTTGATGTACGACCTCGTTCGATCCATGCAGAAAGAAGGGTCGAAGATCGAAGACGACCAATATCGGGAGGCATTCCTACGGCACGCCGTCGACTATCAGAAGCGCGCCAAGATGGAGGCCGCCCTCGCCATTGCGGAGAACCTCGACGGCATCCCGGTTATGCCCGATGACCTCGACGTGAACCCGTGGCTACTCAACGTCCTGAACGGCACGGTCGACCTACGGCTCGGCAAGCTGCGGCCACACGATCCCGGCGACAACATTACCAAGCTGGCACCTGTCACCTATGACGAGAACGCCACCGCCGAGCGTTTCGGGCAATTCTTGCTGGAGATATTCGATGGCTCACAGGAGCTTGTCGACTACAAGCGGAGACTTTGCGGATATGGCATAACGGGATCAGTGCGAGAGCAGATCATTGCCGTCTTGCATGGTCACGGATCGAACGGGAAAGGCACGCTCACGGAAACGCTGAAGAAGGTCCTGGGCGACTACGCGCAGTCGATCCGGCCCGACCTCCTCATGATGAAGCGGCACGCGGGAGGCGCATCTGAGGGAGAGGCGGCCCTGCACGGCGTACGGCTGGCGCTGACGAGCGAGACAGGCAACGCCGGACGGCTTGACGAGGCCGTTGTGAAGCGCCTCACGGGCGCTGACACGATCCGCGCGCGGTATCTCTTCAGCAACGAGTTTGAGTTTGAGCCGACTCACAAGATCATGCTGGCGACCAACCACCGGCCGGTTATCCGAGGAACCGACCATGCGATCTGGAGGCGGATTCACCTCATCCCGTTCAATGTCCGATTCGATGGCGAGAACAAGGATGAGGAGCTGCCCGAGAAGCTGATGGCAGAGGCACCGGGCATCCTGCGATGGCTCGTTCAGGGTTGTATCGAATGGCAACGCAACGGCCTACAGCCACCGGACGAAGTGCGATCCGCAACCACTGCCTACCGCTCTGAGATGGATGTGCTGGCGGGATTCATTGACGAGCGCTGCACCGTCCATGAGGCGTTCACAGTGGGCGCGTCCGCCCTCTACCAGGAGTATCGGAAATGGGCCGATGCCAACGGCGAAGAGGTGCTAACTCAGACCCGCTTCGGGCTGCAACTGACCGAGCGCGGATTCGAGCGCGTGAAGTCGGGAACGGTGCAATATCGGGGGATCGGACTCGCCGCACATGCATCACACATGCCTTACGAGCCTTGAACCGTCCAACCCTCCCAAAACCGTCCGGGCCAAAAACGCCGTTTTCGATACCACCCGCCGCATATCTGGACGGTTTGGAGGGATTGGCCCCTTTTCCCGAAAGTTTTGGAATTACGTACACGTGAGAAACTTTCTGAAAAAGAGTCCGAAACTGTCCAACTGTCCAAAACCAACCACCTCAACATGAAGCCGACTCGAGAAGAAAAACAGACAGCCGCCCTGGCTTTTGGCGAACGCCTCGGATGGAGACTGTCAAAAACTGCATTCGGTATAGAGACGCTGGCGCGAAACGGCGTCTATAGCCGGGCCGGATGGCACCGAGATCAATTGCGCCAACCGTACATCGACCACGCATACAGTTACCGGAATAACCGCCGGGCCGTAGCTATTGCTGCGCACCTCCACTATGTGCCGGAAGATGTTCATGAGCAGGCCGCACGCCACGGACTCAGAGCGTACATCGAGCCCGACAAGAGCAAATCATGGTACTTACCTGGACAGACAACGCTCGTCGTCTACACCGCCGCAAACGAACCGACGTCGTTCGAGCATGAGGCGCGAAGAAGGTGCAGTCAGCAATAACGGCTATTTGAGCGATGGGTGGGGCCGACGCGGGTATAACCGACGCGAATAAGCGGGTTCGGGTCTGCCCTGGACTCACGAAAACGGCCCAGTGTGCCCGTAAAGGCGGTTATCGGCACTGTTCAGAACTATCGTACAACTTTCGGCGCTGGTTTCAGTATCTTACAGGCAGGGTAACGAAGGCCGGGGATCACATTACGATATGCATTTGAACCGGGGGTGATAGCATGGCAAACAAGAACGGCGGCACGAACATCAGGAAGATCTTTACCGAGCGGCGTCTGGCCCTTGCTATCAGCCGCTTGATGGACGTGGTCGAAGGTCGGGCCAAGCGCGGCGAGCTATCGGCAGACGACACGTTGAAGGCGCTCCACGCAATGTCTCAGCTCGTGCCGGCATATACGAAGCTCCTCGAGAACGTTGGTATGGCGAAGCGGCTTGAGGAGGTCGAAGAAGTGCTAAAGCAGCGTCAGCCGTGAGCGTGGCCACGAACATATCCTCATGCCGCCGCAACCTCACGCCGGATCAGACGGCGCTACTTCTCGGCCGCCGGTACAACCGGGCGAAGAAGGCGGCGCACCGGCCGAAGAAAGGGGATCAAAATGATCCCGTTAATCCAATGCGCACCGCCGAGCGTCTGGGCAAAGAGCACGGCGTCGGGGAAGCGGTGCGGGCGAAGGAGCGGCAGGAAGTGCTGGGCCGAAACCACGGCGTAGACCCTTCCGGAAATAATTCCGTAAGGGGTGAGGCCCGCGACAAGGCTGCTCGTGCCGCCGGGACGGTGAAGCCGCTGTCTGCCCGCAGAATGACCGCAACGCCTTAC
>CAZRTY010000293.1:0-2866 GCA_964603055.1 uncultured Rhodothermales bacterium
CCGCATCCAGTCGAAAGCTGCCAGGCGCGAGCTCCGAGAGTTCACGGCAGATCATTCGGTGGAGTATTCCAATGCTCGCCGGCTGGTTCATGAGGTGGAGCCCGTCACCTCGTTCGCCCACTGCGTAACCGACGCACCGCTCGTCGATGTGGTCTCGCACTACCGTTTGTGCCTGAATTGAGAGCGATAGTTGCTACCGAAAATATAAGTATATCTAATCTGTTTCTTCCGAATTAGTGCTCACCCTCACCACAGCTAATAATCACCCCAACCAAACATCATGCAGCGTACCGTTCAGGCTATACTACTGACTGCTTTCTTTCTCCTTAACGTCAATTGCGCAACAATTATCCGAGGGACTTCGCAAGATTTTAGAGCGAATAGTTCCCCCGCCGGTGCGCGTGTTCTGGTTAATGGCGAAGACCGTGGAGCTACTCCAACATCGCTTACGCTCAAAAGGAATCGCACTCATCAGATCACCTTCCAAATGGACGGATATGAGGATGTTATTATAAACCTCGACAGGGACTTCAAAGCAGGACCAACGCTCGTTGGGAATTTTTTCAGTTGGTGGATTATTGGCGTCGTAGTTGACGTAGCAAATGGCAGCGCATACCAACTCACTCCCGAAGAGTTGGACGTTACTTTACGCGGCTCACAAACTGCACTAGATGTATCCGCCGACGAGCTTCAGGTGATATTCTTTACACCGGACCAGTTGGCCCATAGTATTGAGTAGTTGATGCTAATGCGCGAGCGTCGAAAGGGCGGCTGATTCGAATCAGTCGCCCTTTTTTTCTGATAAACTACTTTCCACCGGCGATGTTAGCACAGTAGATCAGGCCCATCCCGTTCGCTCGCGCCGTCTAACAACCTCCGTCATCGTCGCCGCGCTGTCAGATGAGGAACGCAACCGCCGCATCGGCGTGAAGACCGCGCTCCGCTATTCTGAAGATCAAGCAAAGCGCACACGATGACATCGCCGCGAGTGCTAACCCTCCTCCTTACCGCTGCCTTAGTGATCGTTGGCTGTAACGGCACGGCTGCGCCACATAACAACGACAACGATCGCGAGCCTGACTTCCCCGGCGAAGTCATTAACGAGCGAATCGAGTCCGAGGAGCACGACTTCCGGCTGGTCCGTGTGGCTACCGGGATCGAACATCCGTGGTCATTCGCGTGGCTGCCCGACGGACGGATACTCGTCACCGAACGACCCGGCCGACTACTTCTGCTCGACGGCGACGAACGCGCCGAGATTGACGGCCTGCCGGACGTACATGCCCAGGGCCAGGGCGGATTGCTCGATGTCGTCGTGCATCCCGACTACGGCGCCAACGGCTGGATCTATTACTCGTACTCCGCGCCCTGCTTGGATGGCAACAGCGCGACGGCTATTGACCGCGCTCGGCTCGATGGCACCACACTCGTCGACCGTGAAACGATCTACACGCAAGAGCCATGCGTGAGCCCGGGCCGCCACTATGGCTCGCGCATCGTCTTCCCCGGCGACGGAACGCTGATCTTTTCGATTGGCGATCGCGGCCAGCAGAATCGGGCTCAGGACCCCGCCGATCCTGCCGGCTCGACGCTACGCATCAACGAAGACGGCAGCATTCCCCATGACAATCCGTCCTGGAATGAGGAAGGAGCGGTCGCGGCGCTGTACTCGATGGGTAATCGCAACATCCAGGGGATGACCATCCACCCGCAGACGGGCGACGTCTGGGCCACCGAGCACGGACCGCAGGGCGGAGACGAGGTCAACGTGATCGAAGGAGGTCTTAATTACGGATGGCCTGCGCAAACGTACGGCGTTCAGTATCGCAGCGGCGAGCAGATCGGCGAGGAAACCGTACCGGGTATGGAGCCACCCGTAATTTATTGGACGCCCTCCATCGCTCCGTCCGGACTTGCCTTCTACGACGGCGACGCGTTCAGCGGGTGGAGCGGCAATCTATTTGCCGGTGCGCTCGCCTTCCAGCAGATCCGCCGACTGGTTGTCGATGGGCACAGCATCACCCATCAAGAAGTGCTTCTGCGAAATGAAGTCGGCCGCATCCGCGACGTACGCACCGGTCCCGACGGCTACATCTATTTTGTGACTGACGATTCATCCGGCAGTCTGTATCGCATCGAGCCGGTTCCGGCCACCGAATAGCGTAGGCCACCCTCTCCCATCCGCCATCACCGTTGACGATCGCCCTTCTCTTGACACTCGTGCTGACGAGTGTCACGGCAGATACCACGTCCACTGAGGTTCATCCGCCGGTTCGTCCGGTCACGTGGTTCGTGCTGCCTCATGCCTTCTATACGCCAGAGACCGGGATCGCGGGAGGTGGCGCCGCAAGCTTTGTGCTGGGTGCGCATCTGCCGCGGCCGACCAATATTCAGGCCGCCGTCACGATCACACAGCGCCGTCAGTTCATCGTAGAAGTCTATCCGGATATTTTCCTGGATGACGGGCGCGTTCGCGTCAACATGTCTGCGGCGGCGATGCGATACCCCGACCTGTTCTTCGGCGTCGGCGGAAATACGCCTGGCTCGCTCGAGGAAAGCTATACGGCCACGCGTTTCGAAGCGGATGTCGAGGCGGTGCGGACAAATGCTCAAGGCGTCGGCTTTGGCGTCGTCGCGCGTGTACGAAACGAGTCTATAAGCGACGTATCGCCCAACGGAATCCTTGCCTCCCAGGTCGTTGCCGGGAGCTCAGGCGGTTGGCTCGCCGGCGTCGGCCCCATGTTCGTATCCGATACGCGCGACAATCTGTTCGCCCCGTCTACCGGCCACTACGTGCGCGCTTTCGCGATATACCACGGCGCCGCGACCTCCAGCTCGTTCGACTTTCTCCGGCTCACGCTCGACG
>CAZRTY010000294.1:0-2864 GCA_964603055.1 uncultured Rhodothermales bacterium
GCATGCTCGCTCGCGTAGGTGCACATCGCACTGCATATCGTGTACGATGCCTGCAGCCTTGCCAGCCGCTCTTGCACCTGGTCGTAACTCGTAAGCGGTGTGCCGCCCACCTCACGGCTGCGGCAATGCTCGATGGCTTCGTCAAGAATCCGCTGCAAAAAGCCCATGCCCATGCCCGGAAACTGCGTCCGGCTGCGGTGCAGCAGGTCGAGCATCATTTTGATGCCCGTGGATTTCGGCTGCAGACGGCTGCTTTCGGGAACGCGCACGTCGATGCGATTGCGCCCATACGGGATCATGTACAGACCGAGGTTTTCGAAAACCTCCTCGACTTCAATGTGCTGGTCCGGATCGTTGACGTCGCAGATGAAGAAGTCGATGTCGCGCGACAGCTGGCCGTCGGCGTCTGCCCGGCGTGCCGTCAAGAGCCAGAAGTCGGCCCAGCCCGTGAGGCCGGCCCAGTGCTTCGTTCCCTTGATGTGGTAGCCGCCACCTTCGAGCGAGCGGTAGCGCGTCTGCATGCCGAGCGCATCAGAACCATGACCCGGCTCGGTGATCATCAGGCCGCCCATGTGTTTATCCTGCAGCACACGGCGGAAAACATGCCGACGCTTCTCCTCAACACCGTACTTGGCAACGGGCTGCAGGAAGAGCGCACCATTGATGCCGACCGTAAGTGACAATGCAAGAGACTCATACGACGATGCGGCAAGCACCGCCTGGCACTCGTACGGTTTGATGCCACGACCGCCGTACTCCGTGGGTACGAAGGCGGCCAGGGGGTTACGCGAAAAGATCTCGCGCATCATATACGGAGGCATCCCGCGATTCAAGCTGAGGCGCTCGATGTCACCCCGGTTTGCAAACACGTGACGGAGCGTCGACTTATAGTCCGACAGATACCGATCGAAGGAATTCTCTTCCGATACCGTTCTTGATACGGTTTGAGTCGGATGCGTCATCTAACAGTCAGATGTAAATGGATTTGGGTCAGTATTCTGCACCTCATCTGCGAAGATACAAGTCCAGAACCGGCTCAAGCTGGTAAAAATACGAAACAGCGTACGTAACGGCACATAAAGAAAAAGGCGGTGCCTCTCGCGAGACACCGCCAACACCCGACCAGCGTGCGGGTTGCGTGGAGATTAGAACGGTAGGTCGTCGTCTGCCGAGAACGTTTCGTCGCTGGCAACGGGTTGTTTGCCCCCACTGCCGCCTCCACGCTTCGTATTCTGCGCCTGCGGGTTATAGCCGCCGCCACCCGATGAGCCGTAGTCGCCATCAGATGAACCGCGCGAGTCGAGCATCTGCATCTCGCTGGCTTTGACCTCGGTGGTGTAGCGGGTGTTGCCATCGCGGTCTTCCCACGAGCGCGTCTGAAGGGAGCCCTCGAAATAGACCATCGAGCCTTTCTTTAGATACTGACCGCAGATCTCGGCCAGCCGAGCCCAGGTTACCACGTTGTGCCACTCCGTGCGATCAACCCATTCTCCGCTACTGTCTTTGTACGACTCGTTCGTGGCCAGGCGTATGTTGCATACCGCGGTTCCGTTGCCCGTATAGCGTAGCTCCGGATCCTGACCCAGATTACCGATGAGAATGACCTTATTTACTCCTCGTGCCATGATTACACCTCCTCGTGCAATTGGTGATGTGATAATTTCCTGGCTTCAACATGAGTCCGCCGGGTGTACCGGCCCTTCCTGTCCGAATACCAGGAGATGCATCGATGACTTTACCTCGAGCGCTCGTACGATAAGACTCAGCGCGTAGCTCTACGTAACCTCGCGCGAGGTATTTCCTGACAATTTAGTTTTGGCCGGTGACAACGCTGCGTCACAGGGGTGATGGAAACGTTAGCCGCGACGCAGGAATACCACCGCGGAAGGACCCTGCGCGCGCATGTTCACCGCTTCATTTCGCAACCTCCGTTATTAATGTCTTCCAGTAAAATATTTGATCCCGAGTTCGCCGAGAAGCCGTCGGCTGTCGAGGCCTATGCGGATTTTGTGGCGGTCGTTCGGCAACTGCGCCGCGACTGCCCGTGGGACCGCGAGCAGACGCATGAATCGGTCAAGCACTTGATGATCGAGGAAGCTTATGAGGCATTGGAGGCCATTGACCGTGCGGACTGGGGGGAGCTCGAGAAGGAGCTCGGTGACGTTTTGCTCCACGTGGTTTTTCACTCGGTCATCGCTGAGCAGAACGGCACGTTTAACCTGGAAGGTGTGATTCGGCGGGAGACTGAAAAGCTCATTCGGCGGCACCCGCATGTGTTTGGAGACCGATCGGTCGACGGCACGGCTGAGGTCTTGCGCAACTGGGAAGAGATCAAAATGACAGAGAAAGGCCGCCGCTCTGTGCTCGATGGGGTGCCGGGTAGCATGCCGTCGTTGCTGCGCGCGATGCGCATCCAAGAGAAAGCGGCGGGCGTCGGATTTGATTTCCCTGAGCCTGAAGATGCATGGGAGAAAGTTCAGGAGGAGATTGGCGAGTTCGGTGCGCGGGTAGCGGAGGCGCCGTCTTCTGAGGCGGCTGAAGCAGAGTTTGGCGATCTGCTTTTCTCCCTCGTCAACTACGCTCGGCTGAACGGGATGAACCCCGAGAATGCGCTTCGGCGGACCAACGACAAGTTCGTGCGCCGCTTCGGGCACATCGAAGCGCGGCTGAAGGAGGAGGGGAAGTCTCCGGTTGACGCCTCCCTCGAGGAGATGGATGAATTGTGGGAAGAAGCGAAAGTCAGCGAGGCGGTGAAGGGCACTGTCGGCGGCGGTGAATCACAAGGCGGCACAGGAGATGTTGGATGACGCATACCATTCTGGAATCCATTGCCACGGCAAACCCGCCGACGAAAGGCACGCAGC
>CAZRTY010000295.1:0-2860 GCA_964603055.1 uncultured Rhodothermales bacterium
GCATGGGGCTCGCACCAGATGGGAGCGATGGCACTCGAGCAGTTCGTGCTGAAGAACAACATGTTCGCCGACGCCATGCGCGCCATCGATCCGTCGATCGTGCTCATCGGTAGTGGCGCGATGCCCGATGCCATGACGGGTGCCGGCGAGGCTCAGCTACGCACCGGCCAGATCATCCCCGAGCCGCTCGGGCCGGCAGACTGGACGGGCGGGTTGTTCCTCCACAGCCTCGATCATATGGATATGATCAGCGAGCACTACTACAACTTCGGTGGTACTCGATACGACGTGACGGTGGGTGAGCAGGTCCCGGTGGATGCAGACGAGCCGCTCGTTCAGTGGATGCGCCGCGCGGCCAACCACGTGCGCATGAAGGTGGAGGCGTATGAGGATTACGAGGAACTGATTCCCGAACTGCGCGAGAAGCCTGTACCCATCATCATCGCTGAGTGGGCATACGTTGGCGGACCGATCCTCCCCAACTCATACCGTGCTGTTCCGGCCAATGCCTGGAAATTCCATGAGATGTTCCGTCATTCGGGTCTCTTCTATGGGGCGAACTACACCTTCGGAACGTCGCTCGTCAGCACGACTCCGTACGAGGCCGAGCTGAATCCGACAGGCCTCCTGTTTAAATTCTACCGCGATCACTTCGGCACTATCCCGGTGACGGTCACAGGTAACTCGCCGCAGCCCGAGCAGCACTTCGCCGTTGGCGGTGAGGAGCCCCGGATCCTCGCGGGCAGCCCCACCTTCCCGCTGGATGTAGTCGCCGCGTGGACAGAAGACCGTACGGCGCTGACGGTTGCCGTGGTGAACCCGACCGAAGAGCAGCAGTCGCTTTCGCTCCGGTTCGATGGTGTCAACTTTACGGGCACGGGCAAGCACTACCGACTGGCACCGGAAAGCCTCGACGCGCAAAACATCGTGGGCCAGGAGCCTCAGGTCGTTGTTGAGGAGGTAGACGTGCAGAGCGTCCCCTCGAACGCGACGTTCGCACCGTACAGTGTCAACATCTACCGCTTCGATGTCCGCTAGGCGGGCGAGTCAATCTGCTAAAACCGGATGATTATAGACGGGCTGCTAGACTCTCGGTAGTTTAGCAGCCTGTCGTGTATTCTGGCATTCGCTATAGCGCATTCGCCATCGTGCAATGGCGCCATCGTGCATTCGACTGAACAAGAGACGTAATGAGTTACTCGATCGACCGCATCATGAAGAGTTACGCGCTTGTGGCCGTGCTGACGATGGTGGCCGTGGCGTTCACCTCGCCCGCTGCGGCACAGCATTCTGCATCCCTTACGATGTGGTACGACGAACCCGCCGGCGATGTATGGGAGCGCGCACTACCGGTCGGCAACGGTCGCCTCGGTGCGATGGTCTACGGCAACCCCGAGCGCGAGGAACTGCAACTCAACGAGAACACGGTTTGGGCGGGCGGTCCGTACCGCAATGACAATCCGGAAGCGCGCGAATCTATTGCCACGGTTCGAGATCTGATTTTTGAGGGGAAGCACGCCGAGGCGCAAGAACTTGCGGGTGAGACCTTCTTCACCGGGAAAAACGGCATGCCGTATCAACCGGTCGGCAGCCTGCTCCTTTCGTTCCCCGGCCACGAATCGTTCTCAGACTACCGCCGCGAACTCGATCTGAGCCGCGCCGTCACGACGACGTCCTACGTGGTTGATGGAACGACGTACCGACGGGAGGTCATCGCCTCGTCACCGGATGACGTCATCGCGATCCGTTTGACAGCCGACCGACCGGGGATGATTTCCTTCGATGCGACGCTGCCGAGCCCGCAGAACGCGACGCTGCAAACCGAGGGCGACAACCGTCTCCTGCTTTCAGGCATCACGGGCGGCTATGAGGGCGTACCGGGGCAGGTGCGTTTCCACGCCATTGCAGACATCGCCGCGGAAGGTGGGTCGCAGCAAGCCGCTGCCGCGGCAATTCATGTGCGAGGTGCCGACGCCGTCACCATCTACGTCTCCATCGGGACGAACTTTGTTCGATACGATGACCTCGGCGGAAAAGAGCAAGAGGAAGCCCGCCGCCGGCTAGCGGGAGCCGTGCATAAGCCGTATTCGGTGATACTGGATGCTCACGTGACCGATTACACGACGTACTTCGATCGCGTCACGCTGGATCTCGGTCCGTCGATCCAACCGGACCTGCCAACGGATCAACGAATCGCGGCTGTGGGCGAAGGGCTCGATCCGCAGTTGGTCGAATTGTACTTCCAGTTTGGTCGTTACCTGCTGATCTCTTCCTCACGCCCTGGTACGCAGGCGGCCAACCTGCAGGGGATCTGGAATAAAGATATGGAACCGCCGTGGGACAGCAAGTACACGCTCAACATTAACGCGGAGATGAACTACTGGCCGGCGGAGCTCACGGCGCTGGCGGAGATGCACGAACCCTTCATCGACATGGTGAGGGACCTGTCTGAGGCCGGACGCGAAACTGCGCGCGTGATGTATGACGCCAGTGGTTGGGTCACGCACCACAACACGGATATCTGGCGGATTACGGGCCCCGTTGACGGCGTCTTCTGGGGGATGTGGCCGACTGCTTCTGCGTGGCTTTCGCATCATCTGTGGGAGCGATACCTGTTCTCGGGCGATTCGGCATATCTGGCCGACGTGTATCCGATCATGTGGGATGCTGCACGCTTCCTGGCTGAGTTTCTCGTCGAGCACGAAGAGCACGGTTGGTTGGTCGTCGCGCCGAGCAATTCACCGGAGAACGCGCCGTCTGCCAGATCCGATGTATCGATTGCCGCGGGTGCCACGATGGACAACCAGCTGTTGTACGAGCTCTTTACGAACACCATTCGCGCCGCACGCGTGCTGGGCAA
>CAZRTY010000296.1:0-2860 GCA_964603055.1 uncultured Rhodothermales bacterium
GAGATCATCCTATCGTTGCAGTTAGCCCGGCAGACGCGCCCGACATTACGCCGATGATCGCCGCGATGAAATCGTTCATCTTCGGCGGTACCTCCAGCCCAAGTCTACTAGCGCAGCTTCCCTCCCCCTTCCATGAGTGCGACCGTCACAGGCACACCATGTCCGTATCGAACGGCGCTGTGCCTTATCGGCGCATTATTTTTTGGGATGTTCGCAAGCCGGCCGGCCTTGGCCCAAGATGAAGAGGCTCCTCGCATCGAGCGAATTCGCTTCGAGGGTAATGATTACTTCGACGCCGGCACCCTTCTCGAAAGCATTGTCAGCGAGCAAACGCGCTGCCGCGGTTTCCTCTTACAGCCCTTCTGCTGGCTGAGCGATGCTCGCCTCTTTAACCGCCGGGAGTATCTCGATGCTCAAGAGGTCGTCCGAGATGAACTGCGCCTCGAGGTATTCTACTTCCGCCAGGGATTTCGACGCGCGCAAGCCGCAAGCGAAGTCCTACCCCACGGTGATGGCGTCGAGATCGTCTTCCATATTTCGGAAGGTTCGCCCACGCTGATCGAATCGATCGAGGTCGAACAGACGACAGAAGTCCTGTCTGACCGGGCGCTCGAACGTGCCGAACTTCCTCGCGAGGAGGACAGGTTGAACCTCGTTCAGATCGATGAATCTCTGCTGATGCTGCAGGACGTCCTGGCGGAAGACGGTTACCTCGACGCCGTTGTGGAGGACAGCATATCGGTGAATGACGATGCATCCTTTGCGGATGTCCGTGTGCGAATCAATCCCGGCCCGCGATCGGTCATCGGCGAGGTGCAGGTAAGGGGGAATGAGGAGCTGTCGGCCGGAACGATCTCGCAGTCATTGCGCCTCAACCCGGGCAACGTACTCCGTGCGTCGGACCTGGTCGCGGCTCAGCGGGCGCTCTACGAATCGAATCTGTTTCACGAGGCTCGTGTCGGGGTCGATGAAACGCCGGATAGCGTCAAGAACGTCGGCATCCAGGTTCGTGAAGCTCCGCCCCGCTCATTTCGCGTGGTTACGGGATTCAACACCGTGGAATTTGCCCAGGCCGAGGCACGCATCATCCACTACAATTTCCTCGGCGGCGCGCGCCGTGTGGAGGCGCGAGCGCTCGTGGGCAACCTGTTTGCCGCCCAACTGAATGACCGCGGCCTGTTCCTGGACGTCCTCCCTGAAGGTGCCCTCGAAACTTCCGGACCTTTTGTAAGGCCCACGTGGCAGGCGAGTATCGACTTTATGCAGCCCGCCTTTGCCTCGGCCTACAACACACTCGGCCTGGCGGTCTTCGCCCATCGACGCACCGTGCCCGGCGTGGTTGTCGACCGCGGATACGGCGCCGAAGTATCCATTACGCGGCGGCTCGATTACGACGTACCCGTGTCGATCGGCTATCAGTTTGAAGTCACGACGGTCGAATCGGGCGATGTGTATTTCTGCGTCAACTACGGCGTCTGCGATCCCGCAACGATCAGCGCCGTACGCGGCCGGCACACGCTCTCGCCCGTCATGCTGAGCTTCTTCGCCGATCGCGCCAACGACCCGATGGCGCCCACCATGGGCTACCGTGCTCGGCTCGATCTTGAGCATGCATCAAAATACACGGCGTCGGATTATCGCTATAATCGCGCCTCGGGAAGCGCGTCGTACTACTATCCGCTCGATGTTGCGAGGCAGCGCGTGTTAGCCGGTCATATCCGAGCGGGGTGGGTCCGCCCCTCCGCGCAGACTCGCGACGCGATAGGGCTTGCGGATGATGCCGTGGAGTCACCCTTACATCCTCGGAAACGGTTCTACGCAGGCGGCTCGCGTTCACTACGCGGATACGGGGAGAACCAGTTTGGGCCGAAGATCCTCACCATTTCGCCCGACTTACTGATGGAGGGTGATGAGGAAGGCGTGGACGGATGCTCGGCCGCGGAGATCCAGAACGCCTCGTGCGATCCCGCGGTAGCACCAATGGATGACTTCCTTCCGAGGCCGCTCGGCGCGAGGGCCGTCATCGAGGCGAGCGTCGAGTATCGCCGGCCACTATTCGGCTCGTTCGTCGGCGCGGTGTTCGTCGATGCGGGCACAATTTCCGAAGATCCGTCCCGGTTGTTTGGCAGCGGCACCATCGCCGTCACACCCGGATTCGGCGTCCGCTTTACCTCACCCGTCGGGCCGATCCGCCTCGACCTCGGCATCAAACCCGGCCTCACGCAACAGCTTCGTGTGATCACGGAGCGGGAAACCAGTGAGGGCGAACGCCAGCTGGTACGGCTCGATGAACGGCGCCGCTACAATCCGGCCGAAGCAGCCGGCGGCGGCTTCTTTCGCGAGGTTCTCAGCCGCATCGCCATCCATCTTTCTATCGGCGAGGCATTCTGATGAGCCGCACCAAGCGCATATTACGTGGCGTCGGCTATGGAATTGGCATCCTCATCATTGTGATGCTGGCCGCTGTGCTGATCCTCGCTCAGACCGACTGGGCGCGTAATCAAGTTCGGCAGATCGCGCTGACCCAGCTTGCTAACGTCATCGAAGGCGACTTCACGCTCGAGCGGATCGAAGGCAACCTGCTGCGGGGTCCGAGCCTCATCAATATCACGATTGTCGACGGCGAAGGCCGGCCGTTCGTGCAGGCCGATACGCTCACGGTCGGCTACTCGCTCTTCGGCTTCCTGCGCCAGCGGGTAACGCTGCGTGACGTCGAGATCGCAAACGCCGAGATCATCCTCGACAAGCCGCCGGGCGAAGAATGGAACTTCATGCGCATCTTCATGCCCGACCCAGCGGATCCCGAGCGTGAGCCGAGCAACTGGGGCAACTGGATCGACCTCCGCGGCCTGTCGCTCCG
>CAZRTY010000297.1:0-2855 GCA_964603055.1 uncultured Rhodothermales bacterium
CGTCGACCTGAACTCGTGGGGTGCGCTCTCCAGCGCGCTCGAGGAGAATGTCGAGGAAGACGACTTGATCGTGTTGATGAATGTGAGGGAAGGCTCCATTGCCTGGCAGTCGTCGCTCGACCGCCTGCCTCGCCTCATTGCGCAGCGATTCCCTGGAACGAACTTCATTACGCAGTACCTGCCCGAGCCGGTGGGCGATCGGTCGTCGGGGCGGAACCTGATCAACGATCGGCGGAGCTCCGTTTCACTGCAGTCGATGCTGGTGGATGCTGATATCGTGACGGGGATCGAGAATACGGATGTCGACCCCATCTCGTATCTCCTCGTCTCTACGCACGACGACAACACGGATCTCGAGCTGTTGCAACAGGAGATCTTTGCCAATCCCGACGCTAACCTGAGACTTCGGCCGGGCGTCGTATTCTATCGTCTACACAGCCCGAGCGTCAAAACGGGCCGGCTCATCTTTGGTCTCAGCCGTGAGGGCGTCACGCTGGAAGGCGCCGCCAAACCTGTCCACCTCATTGTCATTCTCCTGGTGCCGCAGGCGGTGGGTGCGGGAGAATACCTCCGCCGGCTGAGCATCGTGGCGCGAATGATTCCGCCCACAACCGAGCTCGACAAACTCAAGTCGATGGAGACTGACGAGGAGGCGGTGGCGCGTCTCAAGGAGCATATGGAGGTGAGCTGGGCGAAGGCATCGTCAGGATACCGGCGATAGCCCCATATGGAGGCAGGGGTGTTTCCCGATTTTGTCGCGTTGTCGATGGAGGATGGATTAGTTTAGCCGGGCCCGCAAACGAACATCATCACCCGACTTTTCCTCCGACTGCGACATGATTAGAATCGAGTACGACCGCGCCATATCGGATCTGGATGAATCCGCTGTGGCACGATCGGTTGACCTTGCCCATTCTGCCGAACGCACGCTCATAGACGGCACGGGCGCCGGCGCTGAGTTTTTAGGTTGGCGAGACCTGCTTCACAACCCGAACGATGCCCTCATTGAAGACGTCCAGCAGACGGCCGAGCAAGTCAGAGCCGACGCTGATGTCTTCCTCGTCATCGGGATCGGTGGCTCATACCTGGGTGCGCGGGCCGTCATTGATGCGCTGACGCCGTACTTCGGCAGTTCGGGGCCGGAAATTCTTTTTGCCGGCCACCACATGAGTGGCGCCTATCTGAAGGACTTGCTCGCTCATCTCGACAGCAAATCCGTTTATGTCAACGTCATCTCGAAAAGCGGAACGACCCTCGAGCCGGCGCTGGCTTTCCGCGTAATTCGTGAGTGGCTCGAAGCACGGTTCGACGATGCAGATCGCCGGATCATCGTGACGACAGATCCAGATGCAGGCGCGCTTAACGTCCTCCGTCAGGAAAAGAAGTATAAGAAGTACGTGATCCCGCCGGATGTTGGCGGCCGGTTTTCGGTGTTGACGCCCGTGGGGCTGCTGCCGATTGCCGTGGCCGGCATCGACATTCGGTCGCTTTACTACGGCGCCGTTGCCGAATCCGAGCGGTACGCATCGGGCGAGTCAACGGCTGCGCTCGACTATGCGCGGGCCCGGTATCTCCTGCACGAGGCCGGCAAGACCATCGAAGTACTGGCGGTCTTTGAACCTCGCATTTATAGCTTCGGCGCGTGGTGGCAACAGCTCTTCGGAGAGAGTGAAGGGAAGGACGGAAAGGGGCTGTATCCGGCTGTCGCGCAGTACTCGACGGATCTCCATTCGCTCGGCCAGTTCATGCAGGATGGACGCCGCAGCGTGATCGAGACTTTCTTGATGGTCGAGCGGGATGGCGGCGACATCACCGTCCCGTCATCAGAGCAAGACCTCGATGGACTGAACTATCTGACCGGCCGGAGCATGACGGAGATCAACCGCAAGGCGTACGAAGGCACGGCGCGTGCTCATGCGAATGGCAAGGTACCCGTGATGACCCTGTGGATGGATGCCGTCTCGCCTGAGGCCGTAGGCGCTGCTATCTATTTCTTCGAGCACGCCGTCGGCATCGGCGGATACATGCTGGGGGTCAACCCGTTCGATCAGCCCGGAGTTGAGGCGTACAAGAGCGAAATGTTCAGCCTTCTGGGGCGTCCTTAGCCGGAGTTATCCACGATTCACCCAAAAACGGCCGGTTTTCTTCGCGAAGGCCGGCCGTTTGTTGTGGAAAAGACGTTGACAAACCATCTCCCACTCACGCCGAACCGCCGAAGCGAGATTTCCTGTGGGCAACCGTCGATAAGTCGGCATGTGACCAACAGGTTACGCAGGCTGATACACAGCGTGTACAGTGGGGATAAAAAGCTGTTTTAAAGATTTGCCTCGATCATTCAACTGGTGCAGAATGTGAGCATCTTCCTGAACCATGCCTGATGCATCGATGGCGGCGAATCTGCCGTGGCTTTCATGTGGATAAGATCGAGCATAACATGGATTCGTTATCCACATTATCCTGTCAAGTGTGTGAGCAAGTCATCTCTCAACATATCCACTGCCCCTACTTTTACTAATCCTACATTTAAATAATTATATAGATAAAGAGAGAGGGCGTGGAATGTGGATAGGAGATTACCGCCAATCATATCGCGATATTGCGCGTCCATCTGATCGGTACCACAACGCTCCCGCCTCGCTGGTTAGCAAGACGGTACGTCCTGCGTCGACCCATCGATCAATGACATCCTGACTCGGGTGACTATAGCGATTACGCTCGGCCACACTTATCACGACGTCACCGGATTTCTCCCCGCCGGCGGCGCGCACGAACGGATCGGTACTACTCGTGCTCGAGCCGTGGTGACCGGCTTTGATTAGATGCGAGGTGAGTACCTCGCCGAAGTATGTTGCCAG
>CAZRTY010000298.1:0-2852 GCA_964603055.1 uncultured Rhodothermales bacterium
CGCTGGGCATCGGAGCAGGCTGGGCGCTGTGCGTTAGTCTAAATGAAACAGGATCTGACAGTCGCGAACCCAATCGTCAGTCCTGCGAATGGTAGGCCTCACGCTCAATCTCGACGCTCGCCCAGGCGCTGGGGTGGAGCCGCGCATCAACCGTGTAGTGAAAATGGTACGTATACCTACCGGGTGCTTCGTAAACACGACTCGAGTCCAGCAGCCCCCTATGGACACGTTTTCTTGCTAGCTCGATGATTATTTGTCGTTTTCCATCCTGGAAGTAGCCGACAACGTCCAATGGTCGATTTGAGGAATAGTCCTCCGAGCATGTGCATGGTTGCAGTGTCACCAACCCTACATCAAGTGGTGCACGTGGGCGTGTGAACCAGTTTGATCCAGCGACCATGGTCAGGCTATCCATAGGATAGGCTGTGCTGGTATTGCACAGTCGCCAAACGAATGCAGAGTCGGGTTCGGCAGAGACTCCGGTACCGGACGGAGGCAGCGAGCAGACCTCGTCCTCATTGCCCGTCGGGGTCTCTTTACAACCAATCAGAATGCTCCCGCAAATGAGTAACCAGGCGATAGCAAGCCACCTGAGCCGGAGAATGTACATGGTCGCACTGCAGTTTATAGGCACAACTCGAAGGGGATCGCGCTCCAGGCGCGGCGCAGCGGGCCCGCCTACTCTTCGTCCTGGTTATAGTACGCCTCGCGCTCGATCTCAACGGACGGCCATGTCCAGGGCGGAACGTCCTCGTCAACCTCATAGAGGAAATGATAGGTATATCTACCGGGTGCTTCGATGACTGCGAGCGTATCCTGTAAGCCCCGAGAGGCACGCTTCGACGCAAGGTAGAGAAAAAGGTGCTCCTCCCGGTGCTGAACGAACCTCACGAACTGCAACGGCACAGCGGAGGTAATGTAGGGCGAGCATGTGCAAGGATGCAGGGTTTCCTCCTCCACGGCAAGGGGCGTCCAACCCGGCCTCAGGAAGAGTTCAAGGTTGTCCATCGGATACCAGTCGCTGGTATTGCAGAGGCGCCATACGAATGCTGAGTCGGGTTCAACAGGTGCGCCCACGCCCGCGGGCGGCAGCGAGCAGACCCCGTCCTCGTCGACGATAGGATTCTCCCGACAACCGAGCAATACACTCCCGACTGCGAGCAGCAGAGCAAGAGAATACGACGTGAGCTTCAGGGAGGCGGTGACACGATTGGTGATTGTAGGCATGGGTCGAAGGCACTATCGAAGCAAGAGGCCGAAGTAAATGATTTCAGTTATTGAGCCAGCACCATCCGGCGTGATTCAATGAAACCGCCTGCTACAAGGCGGTAGACATAGACGCCGGCCGCATGGCCACGAGCATCCCACTGTACTGCTGGACGCGGGCCGCACGTTCTCCAATCATCAAAGTCGTCCATCGTCGGCGCGAGAGCAATTCGCCGCACATCATATATGCAGATTCCATGAAACAATACTGGCGCCGACAAAACATGTCAACCCTTTTCAGGGATGGACCCGCCACTAAAGGGGCAAGGTGCGTTGCAGGGTTCAGACCATTGCCGACCTGGCGGCGCCCGCTCCCGACTGCAACTGCGACCCTGCTTCCTCACCGGCAATAATATCCGGGTGTTCTAATTCCAACGTCTGAAATTGCGAAGCCCAGCCACCGTCGACAATTCAAAGCTCGTCTCCGGGTGAATGGATAAGTTCGGCTGATAACGTACATCCAGCATCCTCAGTCCGAACTGCTCCATGACCCTGGAGGCCGTCTTTGTTTTTCTCGTCCTCGGCGTGACGATCATTCTGTTCGTCGACGGACGGATGCGGCTCGATCTCGTGGCGCTGATGGCGCTTCTGTTGCTGCTCGTCACGGGGGTTCTTACGCCGGCTGAAGGTCTCGCGGGATTCTCGGACACCGCCGTTATCATGATCGCGGCGCTGTTCGTGGTCGGCGCAGCGATGCTCCACACCGGCCTCGCGCGCCGCTTCGGCCGCATCATCGGGCGGCTTGCCGGCACCGGGCGAGCCCGTCTCACGGCGATGCTGATGTCCGGCACGACGGTGATTTCCGCCTTCGTCAGCACTACCGGCACGGTCGCGCTGATGCTACCTGTAACGGCCGCGCTCGCGCGAACGGCGCGCATCAGTCCGTCGCTGTTGCTCATGCCAATGTCGGTAGCGGCAATTCTCGGCGGACTGCTCACGCTCATCGCCACGCCGCCCAACATCATCGTCTCCGAACAGCTTGCAGCGGCCGGTTATGAGCCGTTTCACCTGTTCAGCTTCACGCCCGTCGGCATCGTGATGATCATCATCGGGCTGCTGGTGCTGGTGCCGTTCGGTGGGAAGCTGCTCAAGCCCCGTGCGCCGATCGACAGTCCGTCGGGCAGTGATTCCGTTGTACGACTGCCGGGCGAAGAGCTCACGCGCACCTACAACATCGGCAGCATCGCGCGGATGATCGTTCCGGCAGACTCACCGCTTGTCGGTAAGAGCATGTTGGATGTGGGCATGCGGCGCGAGTACGGAGTCAACGCGCTGTCAGTACGGCGCGGCACCGGGCGGGGGAAGCACGTGGCGAGGCTTCCATTCACCACGGAGGCCGTCATCGAAGCAGACGATGAGCTCGAGCTGCGCGGCGATCACGCTGCGCTGGAACGCGTGCAAGCAGATTTCAGGCTCGAGCTCGATGAGTTCGTTAACGAGTCCGACGCCGTCATGGCCGAGGTGCTGTTGATGCCCCGCTCGCGGCTCATCGGCCGCACGCTCGTCGACGCCAGCTTCCGCACGCGTTTTGGCGTCAACGTACTCTCGCTTCGCCGCGAAGGGCGGTCGTTCGAAGGCGATATCGC
>CAZRTY010000299.1:0-2845 GCA_964603055.1 uncultured Rhodothermales bacterium
TGGGCGCGGAGCTTTCGAGGAGCGCGGCGAGCGTCTCGGGGTGGCGGAACGCCCGGCCGATGATCGAGAGGACTTGCAGGTGGCGCTCCGGCTGCTGCCTCGATGGACCGGCGGCAATGATGAGTACGCGCGTGGGCTCGGAACCCGTGGGGGACCACAAGCCCGTGCGAGAGACGCCTACGTGCACCTCAGGGACGAGGAGGTTGGCAACTTGCTTATGGAGGAGTGCAACACCGGGTGCTATCTGGCGGACGCTTCCCTCCCGCTCCATTTCTTCGACGACATCGCGCAGATCACTCCGGTTTGCGAGCATCTCTCGGGCGGCGTCGAGCACGGTGGTGCCATCGACATCGACGTGAATGTTCTCGGTGCGGAAGAGGCCGGCAGCTTGCGCGATTGCGGCATCGTGCGCGGCTCGGTCGTGATGTGGTTGTGCGCCATAGCTGATGACGAGCGATGACTCGGAGAAACGGCGGGCCAGGGTGCGCGGGAGACGCAACAGGGCGGAACGCCACGTCAGGCTGCCCTGCCGGACGCTGGCCAGCCAGATCATGTCTTGTGGCGAGAGCTCGGCGTCCAGATGATTGAAGAGCGCCGACCAGGTGTCGAGTTCGATGGATTCAACCGGGACGTCTGGTTTAAGCGAAGCGATTACCTGCTCCGTCAGCTTGAGTCCGGCGGATGTCCCTACTAGCAGGATGCGCGCCGAGACTTGTGATGCCAAAATCTTGGCGGTGCGAAGCACATCGGTAAAGCCCGGCTCGCGTTCGGCATCGGGAGGAAGGATGAGAACGAGCCTCGAGGTGGTGTTGAGTGGCTGAGCGATGCGGCTGACGAGCACGAGCTCGTGACTGTTTGCCAGCAATTGGTCGAGGATGCTGCCGAACACGAGATCGCGCGAGGTGCCTTCTCCGTCCCACCCGATAACGACGGTCGAGATGCGTTGCTCTCGAATGGCACGCAGGATGCCTTCGCTTACGTTGTGGTCGACGCGCACGAGCGGCACGATGGGCACCCCGCCGGCGATTCCGTGCGTAACAGCGTGTGAGAGCAGCTTCTCAGACTCGGCAACGGCGGCCTCGGGCTCGATCACGTTTCGCGCCACGGCGAGCGGGAAGATGGGTTCGTCTGATGTCGACGAGCGCAGCATGAGGGCGAGGTCAATCAAATCAGGCGCCGTTGCCGGGTTTGCAAGAGGTACCAGTAGCCGCTGAGGCCCCGTCCCCGCCTGGTACGGAGTCTGATCCTGTTCGAGCGCAACTCGCCGGCCATACTTCTCCGTGATCAACGGCCCGACCATGCACGTGATGAGGATCATCAGAATGGAGCCGTTGAGGACGTCGTCACCGAACAGTCCGACGCGGTAGCCCACCATGACGGTGGCGAGGGTGGCAGCCGCCTGTGGGACGGTGAGCCCGTAGATCATCCACGCTTGGTCTTTCGAGTATCCAAAGAGCGGCCGCGTCGAGAACGCCGCCATCCACTTGGTGACCATCAGCGTTACGACCATGGTGCCCGCGACAATCCACGCGCCGGCGCCCGACACAAGGATCCGCAGGTCGACTAGCATACCGACCGAGATGAGGAAGAACGGGATGAAGAGGGCGTTCCCAACGAACTGCGTGCGACTCATTAGCGTGCTGTGGTCGGGTACCAGGCGGTTGAGCGCGAGGCCGGCGAGAAACGCGCCGATGATAGCTTCGATGCCGATGACCTCGGCCATGACCGATGCAATGAACACAGCCGCCAGCACGAAGACGAACTCAGCAACGCCGTTCCGGACACGTCTGAAGAACCACTGTCCTACTTTTGGTATCCCCCACAGTGTCAGGAAGATGTACAGCGAGAGCATCACGGTCATCTGAACCCAGAACATGGGCCCCGCGGCACCCTCGCTCATTCGAACAACGACGGCCAGCACCAGAAGCGCCGCTGTATCCGTGAGTATCGTCGCGCCTACCGCGGTGGTCACCTCCGGCGCCTTTGCTAATCCAAACCGGCTGACGATGGGATACGTGACGAGCGTATGGGATGCGAAAAGCGCCCCGAGCAGCCAGGAGGACAGCACGGAGAACTGCAGCACGTAGTACCCGACCACAGTGCCGAAAAGTAGAGGCAGAATGAATGTTATCCCGCCGAAGATGGCCGAGCGTTTACGCTGGCGGCTGAATTCATTGAGATCAACCTCGATGCCCGCCACGAACATGATATAGAGCAGGCCGACGGTCCCTAGCAGTTCGACTGTCTGGTCTCGTTCGAGCAAGCCAAACGCGTGGGGCCCGATCACGACGCCGGCAAGGATGAGCCCGACCATGCCTGGAACTCGCAGCCGTTCGAATAGGAGCGGCACGATGAGGATGACGACCAGCACCAGTGCGAAGATGAGCACCGGATTACTGAACGGTAGAGAGAAATCTATACTGTGCATAGTAATGCGGAGACGGACGATCCAGGTGGGAAACGGTCCTGCGGCGCGTAGTCGACAGCGGCTAAAGGCGCGAAGACAGTGCGGATGGGTGCAGGAGAGAAAAGGCGTCCGCTACCGAAGCAGGCAAGCCGAGACCTATTTCGTGTGGAGGAGCCGACTACAGTCGGCTGGATCGTGCCGCGTGGAGACACGGGGGCAAGGGCGCTTCAAAAGGCATAACGTCCTGGTCTAATTATCAACTTGAAGACCAGGGTGGCCCAGGTCTTCTCTCAATGCCGGCGAAGTTAGCTGACGGGCTAAGGCTGAGAGATGCCCTTCTTTTCAGATGCGCCCCACAAATCGGTTCCTCCGCTCCGCCGCATTCTGCGACGGATTAGGCTGACAACCAGAAAAATACGACAGGGCATACTTTCACGC
>CAZRTY010000300.1:0-2835 GCA_964603055.1 uncultured Rhodothermales bacterium
ATCGACAGCGCCAGGAGCAGGGCGGCCACGCCTACGGCTACGCCGCCAATCGCCACGTACGTGATGAAGCGCACGAACCGCCGCCCCTCCTCCCTGCCCTGAGCGCTGCGGAGGTAACGGCCGGCAATGAAACGTTCGAAGCGGAACGACAATACAATCAGGAGTTAAGATGGCGCCGGTCACCGAGGCGAGGCCCCGTCAGTATGGCCGGTCAAACTGGTTCGCCAAGATCCGGCACAGGCAGGGCCTCGTCAAACGAGACGGGGCAAATAAACTATCTTGAGACCACGGGGAGCGGATGGAGCCGAGAACGCGTGGTTCTTGATCCGCTCAAGGATACAAGTCATTTGCTTGACGGAATTAAAAACCAGCGATCGATGAATAACTCGTTTCCTCAGGTTCCACTTCCGGTCAATGAGCCGGTACGAGATTACGCACCCGGCAGCCCCGAGCGGGCGTCGTTACAGCAGCGCATCGCCGAGCTTAAAGCAGAGGTCATCGAAATACCTGCTTTTATTGGCGGGCAGGAAGTTCGGACCGGCAATACGGAAGAGGTACGGCCGCCGCACGAAATCGCCCATAAGCTCGGCGACGTTCATCTCTGCGGGCGAGTCGAGGTTGAGCGCGCCATCGAAGCGGCCCGCTCTGCTGCGAAAGAATGGGCCGCCACGCCATGGACGGAGCGCGCAGCGATTTTCCTGCGAGCCGCTGAACTCATTGCTGGCCCCTACCGCGACACGTTGAACGCCAGCACGATGCTCGGGCAGAGCAAGAACGTGTATCAGGCGGAAATCGACTCAGCTTGTGAGCTGATCGACTTCCTGAGGTTCAACGTGAAATACATGACGGAGCTCTATGCCGACCAGCCGATATCATCACCCGGAACGTGGAACCGACTTGAGTATCGGCCACTCGAGGGATTTGTGTTCGCGGTGACGCCGTTCAACTTTACGGCCATCCAGGGCAACCTTCCGCTGGCGCCCGCCCTCATGGGTAACGTGGTGCTGTGGAAGCCCTCTACGACGGCGGTATACTCCGCCTATTTCATCTATAAGGTCCTGGAAGAGGCCGGGATGCCGCCGGGTGTGATTAACATGCTTCCGGGGCATGGACCGGATATTGGCGATCCCGTTTTTGAGAACCCGCATCTTGCCGGACTCCACTTTACCGGTTCGACGAATACTTTTCGTCACATGTGGCGGACGATCGGCAACAATATCGATCGCTACCACGCGTATCCACGCATCGTCGGGGAGACGGGTGGCAAGGATTTCGTCGTCGCACATCCGTCGGCAGATTCGAAAGAGGTGGCTACGGCGCTCGTCCGAGGTGCGTTTGAATACCAGGGGCAAAAATGCTCGGCGGCTTCGCGGGCTTACATCCCTTCCTCACGCTGGGATGCAATCCGCGAGGAAATGAAATCGCAACTCAGTGAGATCCGCATGGGCACGGTCGAAGACTTCGGCAACTTCGTGAACGCCGTCATCGACCGAAAATCATTCGATTCGATTGTCGAGTACATCGAGCACGCAAAATCGAGCGATGGCATCGAGGTCGTCTGGGGGGGCGGGCATTCGTCAGATGAAGGCTATTTCATCGAGCCGACAGTCCTTGTTGTGGATGACCCCAACTACCGGACGATGTGCGAAGAAATTTTCGGACCGGTGCTGTCGATCTATGTGTATGAGGATTCTGATTTCGTAGCCACACTCGACCTCGTTGACTCGTCGTCTCCATACGCGCTGACTGGCGCCATATTCGCAAGGGACCGCCGAGCTGTTCAGATGGCGATGGATCGGCTCGTGAACGCCGCCGGCAATTTCTACATCAACGACAAGCCGACGGGCGCGGTTGTCGGCCAGCAGCCGTTTGGTGGCGCACGCGGATCGGGGACGAACGACAAAGCCGGGTCGTCGATGAACCTGCTCCGCTGGGTGTCCGCCAGGTCGATCAAGGAGACGCTGAATCCACCGACGCACTTCTCGTATCCGTTTCTGGAGTCGGATGCTGGAACATCGGAGTGACCCCGTGGACCGTGTCGGACGCTTCCATCGTGACAGCGGATTTTTGATGGCGACGTTCTGAAGAGACATCATGATCGAAGATGCTCCTGATCTTGATAATGTCGTGGGAGCTGACGAACACCAGACGTTCGTCAGCTCGCGCCATCCGGGAAAGCTCGCCTATGGCGTCGTCTTCGCGCGGAGCTCGGTCAGAACGATCGCCGTCGCATTTCTTCCGTTGATGGTTGCCAGCCTCGTCGCCGCGCTTCGATACGAGCCGATCCTCGGATTTCTCTTGTGGGGATTTCCGGTTGCGCTCGTCGGGGCTCTCCTATGGACGGCGTTTTCGCTGCGCCGCCAGATCTGCCAGATCGACATCGTCGGAAATATGGCTCGCCTCGGCTCCGTGCACGACGTAGCGCTGCGGGTTGATCGCCATCAGTTCGTCATCCTGTTCGACGTCCGGAACTATGGCACCTGGATGTCAATCGCAGCCGGCGATGCCGATTACATCGCACTGCGCGACGAATGGCCGGAGTACAATAAGCTTCACGACGCCCTGCTCAATGCCATCTACAGATATGGAAGCTGAGCGATCGGGCAGGTCTTTCTCATTCGTGGATACCCTCCCCTGATGTCAATATCTGTGGATCGGTCGTTGGCGACCCCCATCGCCGATCAATTGCTGGACCAGCTCCGATATGAGATCGCTGAAGGACGCTTTCGCACCGGCGATGTCCTTCCCTCTACGCGAGCCTTGGCAAAGGAACTGGGACTGTCGTTCCACACCGTTCGGAAAGCCTACCAGTCGTTAGAAAGCGAGGGATACGTG
>CAZRTY010000301.1:0-2835 GCA_964603055.1 uncultured Rhodothermales bacterium
AACACGAAATCAACGTCGAGATCGGGACTGAGCGACTGTACTTCCATCTCTGCGATGTCGGCCGGCAGCGGCGTTTCGGCCATCCAGTTGGCGGCGTCGACGTACTTTTTCCCTGCAGATCGCTCAGAAGCCACCAGCGCGGTAATGTCGAACCACGGGTGACCGTTCAAAAGCTCGATAAACTTCTGACCGACGGCGCCGGTAGCGCCAAGAATACCTACACGAAGTCGGTGCTCCATCCTGTTTAAACTGATAGGGTATGATGTTATACGGCTATCCGCTCGGCAACCTCGGCAGATGGTACGATGACCGTACCAAGTTCATGCGGGGCCATTGTCGACCGGACGTGAACGGGTATGCACACGTCCATCAATGGATCCAGGGCGCGCCTGTGCATCCCAAGAAGTCCGGATTGATTCCACGCCTGCGCAGTTTCTAGCACGATGCTGGCGAGGCGCTTGGCGTTTTGATTTCGCCGAGGGTCTTCCGTGTAGATTCCATCTACATCTGTCCACCTTTCAAAACGATCAGCGGGAATGCAGCGCGCAAGTACGGCGGCGGAGTAATCGCTACCGCTTCGTCCGAGCGTCGTGATCTTGCCGTCGACGGTAGAACCGATAAAACCTGTCACGACGGGCACGGTTACCTGATCCAGTGCCGAGTACCACTTCCGCACATTGGCCGTTGTCGTCTCAAAGTCGACCGCGGCCTCGCCGTGAGTGTCATCGGTCCGAATGAGTGCGGCGGAGTCCTGGGCGTTTGCCGCAACACCGGCACTTCGCAGCGCAAAGGCCAAGAGCGGAACACTCAGGCGCTCACCTTCCGAAACTATGCGGTCGTAGAGCGCGGGCGTGAGCCCGGCGTCTTCGAGAAGACGCAATTGGAGTGCGAATGAGTCAAGCCGCTGATCGAGAAGCGAGAGATACCTGGAGAGGTACGGCCTGTCCATAACCTCCACTGCGAGGTCGTGGTGGCGTGTTCTCAGCCAGTCAATCAATTCCTGATGATCGCACGCCGGAGTGCGCGTGACTTCTACCAGGCGATCGGTGACGCCTGAAGCCGCCGACGCGACGACGACGACGCGTGTCTGTTTGACCGAATCTCCGACGATGGAGACGATCTTGCGGATTGTGTGCGACGATCCGACAGACGTCCCACCGAATTTGAGGACGGCTATGCTACGTGGGATACCGGCGTTGACCGTCGGCTCGTTAGCTCGTTCGAGTCGATCCATGAACTGAAGACAGATTCAAGAGCAGAAAATTCGATGAGGAAGGCGTCGTGGCCGTGAGCAGATTTGATCACGGCGAGTTCGCCTTTAGGGAGGTACTCAGCAAGCTCCGCCTGCTCCTCGAGCGGATACAGACCGTCGGAGTCGATGCCGATCACGAGTGCCGGGATATCGATCTGCCGAAGTGCCTCCACATGGCCGTTCCTACCACGGCCGATATCGTGCGTATCCATCTGATATGTGAGATGGACGTAGCAATTGGCATCAAAACGTTCGACGAGTTTGACGCCCTGGTAACGGAGGTAGCTCGAAACGGAGAACGTTTCCCCTCCCGAAACATCTTTCATCCGATCCCGCCCGAAGCGCTCTTCAAAAGATGCCCGGCTCCGGTAGGAAATCATGGCGGCCATCCTGGCTGCGGCAAGTCCTTTAACCGGCGGCTCATCGGAGGAATAGTGGCCGTCGTTCCAGTTCGGGTCTGCAAAAATGGCCTGACGTTGGGCTTCGCTCCATCCAATACACCATGCAGAGTGCCGGGCCCCCACTGCAATCGGCGCGATGGCTTTCACCCTCTCGTCTAAGAGGGCCCACTCGAGCACCTGCATCCCGCCCATTGAGCCACCGGTAGCAAGCCGGACCTCCCTGACGCCCAGGTCATCCAACAGGCGACTATGCAGTCGGACCGTATCGCGGATGGTGACTTCTGGGAACGCCGCCCCGTACGGGCGGCCGTGACGAGGGTCGTTACTCAGCGGAGAGAGGGTGCCATATGGACTACCAATGACGTTCGCACAGACGACGAAATAACGATCGGTGTCGATGACACGGCCGGGACCTACGAGGTCGCCCCACCAATCATCCGCATTGATGTCGCCCGTCAACGCGTGACACACGATCACGACGTTATCAGCATCATCGTTGAGTTTACCCCACGTCCGGAAAGCGACGGGTACTTCGTAGAGTACCTCGCCGCTTTCCAGCTCAAATTCGGGCAGATGGAGAACGTTCACGTTCCAGATAAATAGGTGTGATGAACGTGGCAAAAACACTTCGTCCGATCAAGCGGCGACGACTGAGCGCGCGGCATGTAGCGCCTGAGAGATATCCTCTTTAATGTCGTCGATATGCTCGATGCCGAGCGAGATACGCACGAGATCGGGTGAGACGCCGGCCGCGGTCTGCTCCTCCGGCGACAGCTGCTGATGGGTTGTCGATGCTGGGTGGATCGCGAGCGTTTTGGCATCGCCCACGTTAGCCAGATGACTAACCAGTTTGAGGCTCTCGACGAATTTCCGGCCGCCTTCCTCACCGCCGGCGAGACCGAACGCCAATACAGCACCGAAACCGTTCCGAAGGTACTTCTTCGCGCGTTCGTGGAATGGATGCTCTTCGAGGCCTGGATAGCTGACCCAGGATACGCCTTCCTGCTCTTTGAGCCACTTGGCAAGCTCGAGTGCGTTATCGACGCTGCGCTGGACGCGTAGTGACAACGTCTCAAGACCCTGAAGGAGCTGGAAGGAGCCGAACGGGTTCTGGGACGGACCAATATCGCGAAGTCCTTCTACGCGCACTCGGATGGCAAACGCGACGTTGACGCCGAGCAC
>CAZRTY010000302.1:0-2821 GCA_964603055.1 uncultured Rhodothermales bacterium
GCCGATCCACACGCCGAGTGACGCCGTACATCCACAAGACCAGCCATCGACATGAACCCAATCTTGAGCGCACTCGAAGCGGACCACGACCAGATGATGGAGTGGTTTTCGCACATGCATCGCAATCCCGAACTGTCGATGCGGGAGGAGAAGACCGCCCGGTACATTGCGGACATCGTCAAAGGGTGGGGATATGATGTGGAGGAAGGCGTCGGCAAGTATGGCATCGTCGCGTCGTTGACGGCGGGCAGCGGCGGTAAGTCGATCGGACTTCGGGCCGATTTCGATGCGCTGCCGATTCAGGAGGTCAACAACCTCGACTATAAGAGCAACGTCGACGGCGTTTCGCACCTCTGTGGGCACGACGGCCACACGACGATGCTGCTCGCGGCAGGCAAGTATCTCGCCGAGACGAAGAACTTCAACGGCACGGTGAGGCTCATCTTCCAGCCCGCCGAGGAAACGATGGAAGGCGGCCCCGCGATGATCGCCGACGGCCTCTTCGACCGATTTCCCGTGGACGCCGTCTTCGGCATGCACAACATGCCCGGGCTTGAACTTGGCAAACTCTACTTCACCGCAGGCGATGTTATGGCCGCGGTCGATAATTGGGAGATTGAGCTGGTGGGGAAGGGCGGCCACGGCGCCATGCCCGAGCTCAGTATCGACCCCGTTGTGGCCGGCGCATCACTGGTGATGGCGCTGCAGACGGTTGTGGCACGCAACGTCTCTCCGCATAACAGCGCCGTGGTGACGGTCGGGGCGTTCCAGGCGGGCGAGGCCGGCAATGTGATCGCGAACTCCGCAACGCTGCGGCTGTCCATCCGCACCACGACGGCCGAGGATCGGGAGATGGTCTTGAAGAAGGTGCGCGACCTCACCCGCACGCAGGCCGAAGGATATGGCTGCACCTACGAAATCCGGGAAGGTGTGCCCGGGGCGGTGCTCACGAACGACGAGCAGGAGACGCTGAAAGCCGCGGAGATCTCGCGCGCCGCGTTCGGCGACGCCGAGGTGATGTATCCCGGACCGACGTTTCTGGGGTCTGAGGACTTCGCCTTCATGTTGCAGGAGACGAAGGGCACGTACTGTTTCCTCGGAAATGGAGACACGCCCATGGTCCATCACCCGGAGTACACCTTCAACCCATCGATCCTGCCCAAGGGCGCCGCCTACTGGGTTGCTCTCACGGAAGGCTACCTGAAGTAGCTCCTTGAGCCGCATCATTCTCTCGACAAACTTCGACCACTTAGAAAGGACGGGCGCATGATTACGGTGACAGGCAGCACAGGTACGATCGGGGCCGAGCTCGTGCGATTGCTCTCCGATGCCGCCGTGCCGGTGCGCGCGGTCATGCGCGACTTTTCGCGCGTGCAGACACTCCCGCATGTGGCGTGGATCCAGGCGGATCTCGAGGATGAACGGACGCTCGAACCTGTCATCGCGGGAAGCCGCGTGCTCTTCCTGCTGACAGGCAATACGTTTGGTTTTGGGGAGACGCAGATCGGCGTGATTCGCGCGGCCGAGCGGCTTGGCGTCGAACACGTGGTCAAACTTTCTGCCCTCGGGGCCACTCCGCGGACGAAGGCTCCTCTCGCCCGCGAACACTACGAAGCCGAGCAGGCGCTCGAGGCCACGTCGATGTCATGGACGATTCTCAGGCCGCACACATTCATGCAGAACTGGCTGGATGACGTTGCGGAGACAGTCCGCAACGAGCAGACAATCTACGCGGCCATCGGCGACGGACGCGTGCCGTTCATCGACGCACGGGATATTGCGGCGGTCGCTGCCGAGGCCTTGCTCAATCCCCAGCGCCACGCCGGGCAGCGATACGTGCTGACGGGAGGCGAGGCGGTTGGCTACCAGGCACTCGCCGATGTCATGACTGAGGTCCTCGGTACGAACGTCACCTACCGCTCACTTTCGGAGGATGAGATGCGCTCGCGCATGGAATCGCAAGGGATGAGTTCGAAGATGATCGACTCGTACCTCGCGCTGGCGTCGTATCAGCGCGCCGGCGGAGCAACAGAACGCGTCTCCGAGAGCGTCCGCGAGGTCCTCGGCCGCGATCCTAAGACCATCCGGGATTTCGTGCGGGATTACAGGGAGCACTTCGTCGAAGAGAAGTGATGTGCGGCAGGTTGGAGGCCGGCATGAAGTAAGCCGGCCTTCGGTATATCGAGTGATGCCTGCGCCAACGCCGGCGAATAGGAGGATGCGCCGCAGCATCGATCATCCCCCTACCTCACAGTCGGATTCTGGAGAGATCCCTACCTCGTCGGCTCCCAGATATAGTTGCCCTGGCGGTTGATGTAGCCGATGGCGCCGTCGACTTCGACCATCGCGACGCCGTCGTTGAAATCCCAGGCGCGGTCAAACCGAGGCTCGACGATGACGTCGCCGTCACGGTTGATGTATCCCCACTTGTCACCGACCTGCACGCGGGCCAGTCCGCTTGAAAAGTACCAGGCTCCATCGAAACGCGTGTCAATATCGACCGTGCCGTCCGGCCGGCTGAAACCATAGCGGCCGTCTTCGCGCATCAGCTGAAGGCCGGTATCGTCGACCTCCCGCTCTTCAAGCACCGAGGGATTGAGTTCGAACTGCGGCTCAACGCGCAAGACGCCCTCCCCATCGATGTACCCCCACTGACCGTCGATCATCACCGGAGCGAGTCCGTCGGAAAAGTGCCATGCGTCTTCGTACTGCGGCTCGATCGCCACATCACCGTTCCGCCGGATGTATCCGTACAAGCCGTTCTCGCGTACGAGCGCGAGATCGCGGCTGAAGTTGGCGGCCCACTCGTAACGAGGCGTAA
>CAZRTY010000303.1:0-2821 GCA_964603055.1 uncultured Rhodothermales bacterium
TTCTCATTGCCGCCGATCGTGTACGCATCCCTCAATCCCGCATAAACTTTGTGCACGTTGTACCACGGCACCCACTTCCCATTGAGCGAGAAGAGGTCGGCCCGGATGTCGCCACGGCGGATCTCATCCCAGGTCGCTCGGCCGTCGGGCACGCCGCCGATGTAGCCGTCGCCGTGCGCTTCCTGCACGCGCTCCAACTCATCGATCATATAGGTCAGGCGCCGGTGGATCTCGGCATGGCCCGTGGAGGCGTACATCATGGCGAGCGCCGAGAGGTAATGGCCACCGATGTGCCCGTCCAGGCCGGTGTTCTCCCAGTTGCCGTAGCTCTCGGCCCGCGGTTCGAGGCCAGCTTCGCGCATATACGGCGCGAGGAAGCGATCAGGATCGAGCTCGAGCAGATACTCGAGGTTCGTGTCCTGTGCATGCTTGAACGGACCGTCGAGCAGCCGGACCTCCGACAGATGGAAGGCTTCGTACTCGCCTTGCTGTGCCCGCTGAGCCTCCGCCGGCGCCCCACATCCGACCAGGAAGAAGGTCAGCAGGACAACGGTGATGTATGTTTTGGGATGGATGTAGGCAGCGGCCATGTCACTCGGTGAAACTGTTTCAATCTGGTTCAAGCCGTAAGATACGGAAGCCCTTCGAAGTCGGCCCGGACGATCTCCCACGAATTCTGACCGGGGAAGTCCGGCGGAGCCTCCGGAACGGCCGGCTCAATACGTGGAACGGTCGGGGAGGTCGAATTGGTACACATGACCACACTCTCCGCCTCCGCCCGCCAAATAAAGCGCGTCGCCACATACAGTCAACGGTTCGGCAACGTGCTGATTGGTGAGAAACCGCATCCCGCCACCATGCATATCCGGCGTGCTCATTCTTACTACTTCATTTCTATGCCGACCACTACCATCCCGCGCCGCCGATTCCTGCCGATCCTATTGACGATCATCTGCTTTGCGTCGTGCGGGGGCGATGTCGATGCGCTTCAATCCGACGAGATCGCCGGCGATTTTGTGGACGCCCTGCCCGACGCCGAGATCAGCGATTTGCCGCTGCAGGCCGAAGGATTCCTGGCGACTGACCGGCCGTGGCGCGCTGCGCTGAGCATGAGGCGGTACATGGCATCGGTCGACAGCGTATCGGATGCCGACCGCGTGCTTGCGGCCCGGGCCGAAGGCGGATGGGGTGCGTGGCAGGAGGCGCGGGATCTGCTCGAGCCCGTGGCCTCGCTTGAGATTCACGACGACGGCATCGGACTGTATTTGCTCGGGCGGGCGCTCGATGAAACCGGCGAGGCAGATGGCGCGGTGGATGCATATCAGCGCTTCCTCGATGTGGCTGGAGCGGCCGCCGTGTACGACAACGAGCGGGCAGCTGCCGAGCTCAGGCTGGGCCTCGCCCGTCTTAAGACCGGCGATACCGATGAGGCCGCGCGTACACTCGACCGTGTGGCCGTACATGCCGGCGGTGCCGCGCAGTGGTTCGATTTCCTTCGCGCCGATGCGCTGGCTGAAGTGGGCGATGTTCAGGCCGTAGATCGCATTGTGCGGAATTATAACAGCGGCTTTCTCGGACTCCTCGCTTACCGCGCGCGGATTGCGGCGGCGCTGAATTCAGGCGACGCGGCCGCGGCGCGGCGGATCGCGAACGAAGGCCGCTCGTGGGCAAACGCGAACGCCACGCAGTCTGAGTTCAGCGTGCGAGCAGCCGAGGCGGCCCGCGCCATGGGCGACGAGCGAGATGCACGCATCGCGCTGCGACATGCCATCAGCCTTGGTGCCGGCAGTATCTGGGCGCAGGCTGCGGCCGATGCGTTGTTGGCCGAGGGGGAGATGACGGCGCAGGACTATCTGTCCGTGGCACGCGTGCGCCGGGCGATGGGCATGCACGAAGAGGCGGTCGATGGATTCGAGCGCTGGCTGGCGTCGAACGCGGGAACGTCGCAGGTGCGGCAAGAGGTCACGCTCGAGCTGGCGAATGCGCTTTTCTACGCCGAGCGCTACGACGAAGTCGAAGCCGTCCTCCAGCCGGTCATGAACCAGCTTACGGCAAGGCGTTTGCTGGCTCGAACGAACGAACACCTCGGCCGCGTCGATGAATCGGAGCGCGGCTATCTGGCCATCGCGCGCGAGCATGCGGGCTCGGGCACCGGCGCGATCAACCTCTACCTGGCTGCCGACGCGCGGCATGCACATGGCGATACGGAGCGCGCTGAGGAAATCTATCGGCAGGTGATTTCCCAGTATCCCGGCCGGTCGGAGATGGGCATGGCGATGATGCGCATGGCCGGCATCGCGTTTGAACGCGGCGATTATGCGGAAGCACAGCGCTACTGGGATGATTATCGGCGGCGCTATCCCAGCGGTACCAACGCGTTGCAGGCCACGTACTGGTCGGGGCGCGCACGTGAGGCGGCAGGCAATGAAACCGGCGCGGCGGAGCTATACCGCGCCGTGATGTCTCGAGAGCGCGACTCTTATTATGCACTGCTGGCGGCGCAGCGGCTGGACGTCCCGTTCTGGCCGATGCCGATGAGCGCCTCACCGACGACCGACGCGGCGTCGGCCGAGCGCGTCGAACGGTGGATGAACGGCCTGGATCTGCTTCGAGATGCAGGCTTCCCGGAGCTGGCATCGCAGGAAGTCGACCGCATCGTGGGTTCGGCGGGAAGTGACCGCGCCACGCTCTACGCGCTGGCCGAGGCGCTTGCCGCCCGTGGATACAGTCAGCGCGCCATCCGAATTGGACTGCGGCTGGGCGGGGCATCCCCATCCAATCTCCGCCTCATGCGCATCATGTATCCCTTTCCATATCGCAC
>CAZRTY010000304.1:0-2810 GCA_964603055.1 uncultured Rhodothermales bacterium
AGTATAGACCCACGGAGCGGCATGACGAGGCGGCATCACCGGTCGCCGTCGCACATCCGCCGGTGCATCGCGCGCGCCATCAGGCAGGCGGGCATCCACAAGCACGCTACCTGTCATTCGCTACGCCATAGCTTCGCCACGCACCTGCTCGAAGACGGCGCCGACATCCGGACTGTGCAGGACCTTCTCGGCCACGCAAGCCTCGAGACGACGCAGATCTATACGCACGTGCTAGAGCGTGGCGTGGCCACGGGTAGCCCGCTTGACCAGCTCGGCGCAGGGCAGGGCTGAGCGTTCATCGCGGCGGAGGGAGCGGCTTCAAGGCACGGAGCATGCGTCCGAAGGGTTGGCGCACGAGCGTTGGGCCGGCGCGCAGGCTCTCTTCGTCCCGGCGCAAAGCGGGCAACCATGGCGGGGCCTTACCCGGTTCCCCCAAAAACCTGAACGCGTGCCGGAGCGGCGGTGGTTTTGGCCGGAGTGTCGTGCGTTGCCACGCTGAAAAGCGAGCGCGTTGCGTCATACATTGGATGCCGTCGCAGACGGCCGCCGAGGCGGAAGACGAAATTCGTTCGACGTGTTGAACCCTGGTGTCATGAAATCCATCATCGCAATCCTCGCTCTTTTTCTTGGGGCGGCTCCGGCGCTCGCTCAGAACGTCTATCTGCTGTTTGACGAGTCGTCTCCGCAGGCTGCTTATGCCGCCGGGCGTCTCGAGCACGCGCTGATCGACCAGGGCTACAACGTCATGGATGAGCGAGACGGCTACGATTTCCTGTTGAACATCGGCATCAACGAGACGTCGCTGGATGCTGAGGCGTACGAGATCATCCCCGAGGGCAACGTGATCTCGATCTACGGTGGTGACGGTACAGGTGTGGTGTACGGCGGCCTGGCGGTGGCAGAAGCGGTGGGGAACGGAACACCGCTGGCGGAAATCCAGCCGACATCAGAGGCGCCGAACTTTGCGTTTCGCGGCATCAAGCATAACCTGCCGTGGGATACGTACCGCCCCAGCTTCTCGCTCGATCAGCATTATGAGACCGCCCGGTCTATCGAGTACTGGGAGTCGTTTCTCGACATGATGGCCGAGAACCGGTTGAATTCGCTGACGCTGTGGATGCTTCACCCGTTCACGTACCTCATCCAGCCGACAAACTTCCCCGAAGCGAGTCCATTTAGCGACGAAGAGCACCGCGAGTGGCGCGCGTTATTCGAAGGCATATTCGGCATGGCGAAGGAAAGGGGCATCGACACGTACATCGTCAACTGGAGCATCTTTGTAAGCCGCGAACTCTCGGAGGCTCACAACGTGGCGCATCAGAACTACTATCCGTACTACTACGTCCCGGGAGACACCTCCGAAATCGTCAAGCGCTACACGCGCGAGAGCGTCACACAGGTGCTGAACGAGTACCCGGACCTGACGGGCTGGGCCATTTCGCATGGGGAGGGGATGGCGGATATGACGCCGCAGCAGCGTCAGGACTGGATGGATGAGGTGATGATCGAGGGCATGCGGCTGGCCGATCGGCCGGTGAAGCTCATCCACCGTGTGCCGTTCTCGGCCGGCACGGGCTCGGAGGGCTCGACGAGTCAGCATGTGGAGGAGATCACACGCGAGGCGATGGAGAAACTGGACTACTTCGAGGGGCCGATCTGGACCGAGATGAAGTTCAACTGGTCGCACGCGCACTCCACGCCTAAGCTCGTCAAGGTGCACGGCGGCGAACTCGGCGACACGTACTTTGACCCCATGCCCGAGAACTATCGCGTGGTGTGGATGGCCCGCAACGAGGACTTCTTTGCGCTTCGCTGGGGCGTGCCCGACTTCATCCGCGCCCACATCGAGATGAACTCCGCGCCGTACGTGGGCGGGTACTTCATCGGCTCTGAGACCTACATACCGGCAAAAGATTACTTCACGGCCATCGACGAGCCGGTCGACTGGCAGTACGCCTTTCAGCGGCAATGGCTGTTCTACAAGTTATGGGGGCGGTTGCTGTACAACCCCGAGACGCCCGATGATGTCTTCCAGGAGGCGTTCGTCCGGCGGTATGGACGTGCGGGCACGAATCTGCTGGAGGCGTACGCGCTTGCATCGTCGATGCCGCTGCGGTTGGCGTCGGCGTGGGATGTTCGGTGGGATTTTACACTCTACAGCGAGGGGTTCATGGCGCTGGATGAGATTGAAGAGGACTACGAGAGCTCGACGATGGAGTACATCTCGGTTGATCGACTCATTGAGAAGCCGCCGCTCGACCCGGACTATGTGTCGGTTCAGGACTATGTCGCCACGATTTCGGCCGGCGGCTCATTCGGGCCGGATGCCGTTACGCCGCCCGACCTGATCGAAATGCTCGAGGCCGATAGCCGCCGGGCACTTGAGCTCGTGGCGAATATCGACACGCAGGATGATGCGTCGCTGATGTACGAGGTATCGGACGTCCGGGTGTGGGCGTACCTCGGGCTACACTACGCGGATAAGCTGAGGGGCGCCCTCGCGCTACAGTCTTACCGAACCGGTGGTGATGAGGCGAAGAAGCAGGAAGCCATCAACCACCTTGAGCGTGCGCTCGGCCAGTGGGATGAGGTGATCGCCATCACGCGGCCGATCTACCGCGACATGCCGCTGACGCACCTTATGGGCGGCAGCTTCGAGCGACGCGATGACCGGCTATTCCACTGGGAGGCGCTGCGGCCTGATGTGGCGAGGGATGTGGAGACGGCTCGGCGGGCGGTGCCGGACGTGAGATGATGGTCAACGCCGGCGGTCTGGATGTGCGTCCGAAGGGTTGGCGCACGAGCGATGA
>CAZRTY010000305.1:0-2803 GCA_964603055.1 uncultured Rhodothermales bacterium
ATCTGCGCCGCAACCGCCTGATTCCGGAGGTTGCTCACAACGGAGAGTCCGACTCCGCCGTCTGCCACACCACCTGCCGCCGACTCTTCCTCAAAAAACTGGCTCGCAAGCTGGCGAATCTCTGACTGGAGCTGGTCGATCTGCCGGGTGATGGCCGGAAGCTGGTTGTGTGTCTCCATCAGCTCGGCTTCGCTCTGATCGGGATAGCGAAGCAAGATCGTGGTCTTCTCGACCTCGAGTTGCTGCAGCTGCGCCTGCAGGCTGGCAACACGCTGGTCCACACCAGATGCCAGGCGCTCGGCCAGGCGCGGGTTAATGGTCTCAAGCTCAGTTTGGATGCGCTCGTAAGACGCCTCCTTCATCTGGAGCTCGATCAGGGCGTTGTCGCGCTGGGCTTCCATCGCGCTCAGTTGGTGGACGAGGCTCGCGCCCGAAGGATCGAGCCCGACCATGCCGGTGCGCTGCTTGTAACCGGCCAGCCGCTCTTCGGCTTCATCCAACTCAGCGCGCCGGGTCTCCTGCAGTCCATCCAGAAACTCCCGTGACTGCGCCATGAACGTCCGGCTCGCGTCCTGCGTCTGACGAACGTACTCCTCGGCGTATAAATTAGCGAGCAGTGCGGCCTCCCGAGGATCGGTGCTCAGGCCCGTCACGCGCAGCGCGCTGGCTTCACGAGTTGCCGCAGAAAATGACACACTTCCCCGAGGCGGGTATGTCAGCGGATTTGGCGTGCCGAGTGAGTCCTGCCGCTCGACTGCCTCAAGCAGTCTGTTGTTGACGCGCTGGGCGATAGCATGAGACGACTGGATCAGGAACAGCTCGCCGGCGAGCGAACGGTTGTTCAGAGCGAATACGTTCTCCCCCGGGTTGACGCCCGACGCCATCTGCATCGAGTTCGTCGCGCGGGAGAGGTTGACCATCACCAGCGCCGATGCTCTATACTCCGGCGGACGCGTGAGCGCATATGCAGTTGCGCCTGCTGCGATAATCAGGAACGTAAGGATGACCGTCCACCGGCGCCGAAACAGCACATCGAGCATTTGCTCAAGCTGCTGCTTATTGCCGCCGCCGTTATCATACTGCGCACCACCTGCAGCAGGCAAAAGCCGAGGATCACCCGACCCATTCAAGTACAGCTCGTCTTTCATAATGTCTATAGGTTTACAACGAGCGGCTGTTAAGCCTTGGAGGTCGAAAAATCCGCATCACGTATGAGTCTCTCATGCTCCGTGGAATACCGCCTTGATCATCTTTCGGAGCATACGCCAGACCTGGGCGATGCACTCACCCCTCATATTATGACTCGTTTAGATATCGATGACCCCACCCAGATGACGAAGAAGCGAGTACAGGACGTATCGAGAGCGGTTTATGAAGGTATCCTGCGTCTGGAGATGGAAGCGCGCGCGCTGCCGCCAGTCGAGTAGGTCCTCGTAACTATGTTGTAGGTTACTCAGAGCCAACTCCGTTAAGGGAAGGATGTAGGGCTCTTTTTCAATCTGCTCGACGATGTGATCCGGTACGGGCGCATCGAGCAGCATACGGGTAAGATGAAGCCCATGATGCAGCACCCGCTCTCCACGAATCGCTTTGGCATAAGTCCCAACCCGGTCCCAGTCGAGATCCGTGTGAGCACGGAGATGCTCGGCGATGTCACACGCGTACTTTAACTGATCCCACCTATTTTTGACCCCGTGGAAGCACAGAAGAATCAGGGTGTCTTCGACGGAAAAGGTTGGGATATGTCCGCCCCCGACTTCGACGGTACGGCCCCGCTCTCGGAGCACTTCGAAGGGCGTGTCGAAGTGATACCCCGGCGGCATGATGTCGGTATGGACATCCAGCCCAGCCCGCCGCTCCGGGTTGACAAACGAGATCTGCTTCGACAGCGCGATGTAGGCGCGGCGCTTTGCCGGCGTCATCTCGACCATCCGCTGCGCGAGCTGATAGCCGATGTCAGGCAACAGTGCCGAGAGGCGGTCCAGATCTTCGGGCCGGATCAGCAGGTCGATGTCGACACTGCCCCGCAAGGACGTATTCTTATAAGCGTCCTGCCCGAGTACCGGTCCTTTGAAAACAATGAATGGGAGATCATGCTGTTCAAAGGTGCTCAGAACTCGTCTCAGCTCGCCAATCAAGGCAAGATTCCGAGCCGTCGTTCGGTGGACGACCGCGAGCAGATAGTTCTCGACCTCGCCCTTGACGCCAAACGGCGCATTCTTTTTGAGCGTCAGATAGGCAAGCTCGCCCACGCGGTGAAATCGGACGAGAAAGACGAAGTGCGCCCAGTCGAAATCGTCATTGACCAGATCCCGCATCCGCTCCTCCGCCCCTTCCTCAAATGACGTGCGTGCGACCTGGAGCATCAACTGAAACTCGTTCGAGCACTCGCCAATTAGCTCCGGACCTGCAACCAACGAAGATGCCATCAAAGGAGGAGATCGAAAAATGATGATGAGGAATCGGAGCGCAATAGGCTCATCCACTTCATCGCGCGTCGGCATGGACCCGAGGGCATAGTCATCCTCTTATCCTGTTCCGAACGTATGATTGAACACTATTACTTATGAAGAAATACGACCGGCTGCACTACTTCAAGCGGAAATAAACAAATCGTCCGGGCGATGCCAAAGTTTAGGGCCGGAACGAATCTAATACATGGTGAGGCGGAGGATACACGCTCTGACCGTATTCAAAGCCGGTTACCGCCGATTCCCTGCAAATCCGAATGCATCTTTAGGTAGACGCATAACCTCGTGGACGGGACACCGGATATCGTGATATCCCAAAGATCCTCCTCAAA
>CAZRTY010000306.1:0-2788 GCA_964603055.1 uncultured Rhodothermales bacterium
ATGCCGTAGAATTGCGGAGAGGTCTCCCAATCGTGGTCGTCTGCCGGCCGGTTGATCACCCTGCCCGACGCATCCGTCTCGACGATGCCCGACGGCGCGCGCAACGCACGGTCGAGGAAGCCGCTATCATCCCTCGGTGTACAGGCGGGGAATATGAGCATTGCCAGAAGCAGCGCGGCGATATTCCCCGGTTTCACGATCTTCCCCTTAATCAAAATCGATGTGGATGCCTAAGCCATTATGTTCGTCGTCGACATCAGACGGGGCTACCAGTCTCGCATAAACTGAGCGGCTACCCGCAGAACGGATAGCCGAGCAACCCACGAAGCCGCGTTCCATGATCGAAGCCGACAGCCTTTCTGTGTCAATCGACGATACGACGATCCTGCGCGACGTATCGTTTCGAATCGACGAAGGAGAGAGTGTGGGGATCCTCGGCCCAAACGGCAGCGGAAAGACGACGCTACTTCGTTGCATCGCCGGATTGCAGCCGTTTTCAGGACAGCTCACGCTCGACGACGTACCGATCGGCCGGTGGAAACCGCGGTCCCTCGCCCGCAAGCTGGCATTTTTGCGCCAGTCCACCAGCATCACGTTCGATTTTACGATCGAGGAGCTCGTCATGCTCGGCCGAGCACCGCACAAGCGGATGCTCGAGCCGTATTCGCCCGAGGATGCCGCGCGTGTCGACGAAGCGCTCGACCGCGTTGAACTTGCGCATCTTCGCCGGCGATCGGCGCTGACACTCAGCGGCGGCGAACTCCAGCGGGCGTTCCTTGCTCAAGCACTCGCACAAGAATCGCCGCTGCTCCTGCTCGACGAGCCGACGGCCCACCTGGACATCCACCACCGGTTCGAGTTTATGGAACTGGTACGCGAGCTTGCTCAGGCCGGGCGAACCCTCATCACGGTGTTCCATGATCTCGAGCTCGCGGCTCGCTTTGCCGACCGGTTGATTGTGCTCAACGGTGGGCGCGTCGATGCGGTGGGCACACCCGCCGAGGTGCTCACGGAGGAGACGATCGCTCGCGTCTTCAGAATCGGCAGCCGCGTTCGAACGGACGATGCCGGCATCATCAACATCACGTACACCAACCGACTTCACCGTCTACCAACTGAGGACGTCTCGCCATGAAGATCTATACACGCACGGGTGATAAAGGCACGACGGCGCTATTCGGTGCGGGGCGCGTTGCGAAGCATGACCTGCGCATCGAGGCATTCGGAACGGTCGACGAAACGAACTCCGTCATCGGCGTGGCGCGGGCGCACATGCGAGGCATCGATGCCGTTCGCGAACTCGACGAGACGCTGCATCAAATCCAGGAAGAGCTGTTTGATCTGGGCGCGGATCTGGCCACACCGCTAGGCTCGAAGGCTCAGGTAGCGCGAATGACGGCGGAAGATGGTACAAACTTGGAACGACTTATCGATCAATACGAGGAAGGCGTCACGCCCCTCAAGCACTTTATCCTGCCCGGTGGCTCACCCGCGGCAGCGTCTCTACATCATGCACGAACGGTTTGCCGGCGAGCGGAGCGGCTCGTCTCAAGATTGCGCGAATCCGATGAAATCAACGAACAGACGCTAATCTTTTTGAACCGGTTGTCCGATTTCCTTTTCGTTGCTGCGCGTTGGACAAATGCCCGGGAAGCGATTGAAGAGACGATTTGGCGAGGGGCTAACCGAACCTGATTGGCTAAGAAAATCGGCTGAGCGTGAAAGGGCTTTCGTATTTCGCGTAAACAAGACGTTTACAATTAGATGCTCGCGTCTTTATATTCGCGGCGCTGCCGATTTAAAGTAGTACATTAGCCTTCGCCATTAAGTCGCGAGTCCCCATGCTTTTCCGCCCGAGACGCGTGCGCACGCTGATCCCTATCGTCGCATTCCTCGCCGCCGTCGGTCTCTACGCCCTCGTCCTGAAACCCGATCAACCGGTTCAGCAAACGGCCCTCCCCGTTGATCCTCCAGAGCCTGAAATCGTATACGACGAATTTGGCCTTGAAGCTGAACGCTTTGAAATCGCCGAGCGCGAGGTCAAGCGTGGTGAGACCTTTGCCGCGGTCATGGCCGACTTCGATATCCCGTATAACTACGTGCTGGAGTTGGTCGACGCCTCGAGCGACGTGTTTGACGTCCGAAGAATACGTCCGGGGCAGGAATTCCGCCTCTACCAGGACGAGAGCGGTCCGCGCCACCTCGTTTACCGCCAGGATCCGATCCGGTACGTGGTGTTCGACCTTGACGGCGAGCCGCGTGCTGAGGCCGCCGAGCGCCCGGTCGATCTCGTGGAGCGTTCGATCAATGGTGTCATCACCAACTCGCTCTATCAGTCGCTGATTGACGCCGGTGCCGACGCCGAGCTTGCCAACCGCCTCGCCGATGTCTATGCCTGGTCGATCGACTTTTATCGCATCCAGAAGAATGACCGATTCGAGGTCGTCTTCGAAGAGCGTCAGATCGACGGCCAGAAGGTCGGTATCGAGAAGATCCTCGCGGCTCGCTTCAACCATTTCGGCGAGGACCACAACGCATTCTACTTCTCCCCTGACGGTGAGCGCGCGGAGTACTACGATGAGGAAGGCAACAGTCTGCGCAAAGCGTTCCTCAGCGCTCCACTGAAGTACACGCGCATTTCGTCGCGCTATACGAAGCGCCGCTTCCACCCGATCAACCGGCGTTATCAGCCGCACCTCGGTACGGATTACGCGGCTCCAACCGGAACGCCCATCTACACCGTCGGCGACGGCGTGGTGACGGAAGCCGGCTTTGGCCGTGGCAACGG
>CAZRTY010000307.1:0-1205 GCA_964603055.1 uncultured Rhodothermales bacterium
GTCGTTACCGGATTGTCAATGCACGACCTCTCCGTCCTGTATTCCAGGCGAATAGGTGAGCATCAGATAGTCCTCCTCGTCGCTCGGCAAGACCAGAAAGGGGCCGAGGCGGTACGGCTCCTCGGGAGTCGGCTTCTCGAGGAGGTCGCCGAGCCGTTCCTCGGACCACGTCGGCCCGGGGATGCCGAAGAAGCGGTGCAATTGACCGACGGTGCTGTCTACATGAAAGAGAAGCGAGAGACCCGGCTCGAGAGGCTCGGTGGCCGCCATGGGATCGAACAGCCGGTTGATCAGCGGCACGAGCGACTTCCGCATCGCCACGAACACATGATCTCCCTTGAGGAGCCTCGTGGCGCCGCGAGGCACGATCACGTTGAAGTCGCGCACGACGAGCGTGATCGTGACGCCATCCGGCAGTGCAAGGTCGCGAAGTGCTTGGCCCGCCACGCGGGCCGAAGGAGCCACGATATACTCGACAACCTCGCCGTCGACGTGGCGCAGGGAGTTGATCTCGACCGACAACGGCGGCTCGGGCGGCAGAGGCTCGGCGAGGCCGAAGTACCGTGCCACGGCCGGAATGGACCACCCTTGCGTAAGTGCGGACAGTAGCACGGAGAAGAAGACGACGTTGAAGAGAAGCGCTGCCCCTTCAATGCCCGCCATCAAGGGGAACGTGGCGAGGGTAATCGGCACAGCTCCTTTCAAGCCGACCCATGACAGATAGAGCAGCTCTTTGGCGTTGAAGCCGAATGCAAAGACGGAGATCAGGACGGCCACTGGACGGGCCACGAAAATCAGGACGACGGAGATGAGCAGGCCGTCGACGGCCACACTCAAGAGTTGGCTCGGGAAGACGAGTAGCCCCAGAATCACGAACAGCAGGATCTGGCTGAGCCACGCCATGGCATCATTGAAAATGAAGATGCCCCGCTTGAACACGATGTTACCGTTGCCAACGACAACGCCCGTGATGTAGACGGCCAGAAATCCACTGCCGCCGAGGACGTCCGTGATTCCGAACGACAAGATGCCCACCGCCGTGGCCAGCACCGGGTACAGTCCGGCGGTCTCCAGGTTGATGCGGTTGATCACCCAGACGCCGAGGAGGCCCACGGTGATGCCACCCACCGCGCCGATGCTGAACTGCATCAGGAAGAAGGGGATGAGGCTGGCGGCGGACGATGCCTCGCCGGTGATGATCTGGA
>CAZRTY010000307.1:1305-2785 GCA_964603055.1 uncultured Rhodothermales bacterium
TCCGAACCGGCAAGCATGCCCACGACCAGGAACAGCACCAGCACGGGCATCCCCAGGCGGTTCGAAAACTTGCTCGACGCTATACCCAGCAGGGCGAGTACGCCGACGATAAACAAGAGCGTGCCAACTCCAACCATAAGCCCGAGGCTGATCTAAGCGAAAGAAATTGCGCACGCACGACGAGACGATCGCGTTCCCGTGATGTGGCGCTTCTTGGTCCGTAGTCGCTGGTTATTGATTGTCGATTCTTAGATCCTGATTGAGGGGAGCGGCTACGGACAACCAGGTGCCAACGACCATCTCACAGCAATCCCAGCTCGCGCATGAGCTCTGTTGCCGCTGCGGCGCCGGCCCGGCTCGCACCGACCGTCGATGCCGAGGGACCGTAGCCGACGAGATGGATACGTGGGTCCTTCGCCACTTGCGTAGCCAGGCGGCCGGTCAGCTTGATGCCACCCGTGGGCTCGCGCAGTTCGAGCGATTCGAGGTGATCGATGGCTCCGCGGAAGCCCGTGTTCCACAAAATGACATCGGCCTGCTGAAACGTGCCGTCCGGCCAGCGCACGCCGTCTTCGACAATTTCGCTGAACATGGGGCGGCGCTCTAGGACGCCGCGACTCCGCATGTCTTCGATGGTGGGAGTCACGGGAAGCCCTGTCACCGACACCACAGATTGCGGCGGCAGGCCCTGCCGTACGCGCTCTTCGACGATGGCCACGGCGTTGCGGCCGGCATCGGCGTCGAACGGTCCCTCGCGAAATACCGGTGGGCGCCGCGTGACCCACGTCGTCGTGGTGACGCGCGAGATCTCGTTCATCAGCTCCATCGCCGAGATGCCCGCGCCAACGACGATCACGTGCTTCCCGCGAAACTCCTCGGGCGTGTTGTAATCCTTCGTATGAAGGTGTCTCCCACGAAAGCGGTCATGGCCCGGATACTCAGGAACGTGCGGCTTCTCCCACGTCCCCGTCGCGTTGATGATGCCGCGCGCCGAGATGGTGCCCCGGTCGGTCTCGACGATGAACCGGTCAGCGCGCTCGTAGACGATCCGCACGGTGATGGGTCGGTAGACGGGCAGATCGAACTCCTTCTCGTACGTCTCGAAGTACTCGGGCACGGCTTCGCTGGCCTGGACGGAGTCGGCGTCGGTGCCGAGTGCATCGCGAAGTCGAAGCCCCGGCAAGTCGCTGATGCCGTTGACCGTGGTCATCGTGAGCGACGGCCAGCGGAACTGCCATGCGCCGCCCGCGCGCGGCGAGTTGTCGAGGATGAGGAAGCCGCGGTCGTTCTCCAGTCCGCGCCTCTTGAGATAATAGGCCGATGAGAGTCCGGCCTGGCCCGCGCCGATGATGACGATCTCCGTGCGGATGACCGCGCGCGTGCGGGAGCCACCTTCGAAGCTAGACCGGCGGGAGGAAGCTGCGTCGGCAGGTGTCATCGGGCGTGCGGATAACTGAAACGGATCGCGGCGTGGCAGCGC
>CAZRTY010000308.1:0-2769 GCA_964603055.1 uncultured Rhodothermales bacterium
GGTTTGAAACGTTCTCTTTCATGAGATCATCCCTTTTTATTCTATCGATGAACACCCACCGCGACGTTGCCCCTCCACGGGGCGGCCGCGCTGGTATCTCTTGTCTTCAGCGTGAGTACAGGACACGTTGCCGTGCCCACCATGGTAGCCGTCGTGCTTCCCTCCATCGCATACTGAATTCCTGTTGCGCCGCGTGAACTGACAACGATCAGGTTGACTCGATTTCGCTTGGCAAACCCGACGACTTCTCGGGCGGGATCCCCGTAACGGATATGGAGCCGGTGCTTGACGTTCGTTCCCCCCGCGTCGCGAAAAACCCGCTCGAGACGACTGCGAAGCTTCTCCTCTCGCTTCCCTCTCCCTGCAACCGCCTCGAGTACGGTATCGGCCGTTCCCATACCAGGTGAAGCCACGTGGAGCAACTCAAGCACGCTGCGTTGCATCCGTGCGATGGCGCGCGCCATTCGGAGAGCCGGGCCGGCGTCGGTCTTGAAGGAGACCGGGACGAGAATCCGCCCTGGGGCGCCCGGGTAGACCATATTGCCGCGCCCCACGGTGAGCACCGGGCAGTCGGCCACGCGCGCGATCTCTTCCGCGTGACTCTGCCACATCGGCCGCTCGCGGGTGTCTCGACCGCGCGTGCCCATCACGATCAGATCGATTTCCGCGCGCTCGACATACGTGAGCACGGCAGGCACAACATCGAAGCCGTGCATGAGCCGCGTATGCAGCATAATCTTGCGCTCGTCGTCTTTCTGAGCCGCCAGGTCGAGGCGTCGTGCGGCCGCTTCCCCCATGCCGGCATGGATCGATTCCATCTCGGCCGTCGAGGCAGGCCCGTCCACTGAGTCATCGACTGCGTGCAGAAGATGGACGTCCGCACCGAACAGCCGCGCAAAGTGGATGGCGTGACCAAGCGCCTGGTCGGCCTCGAAGGAGAGGTCCGTGGGTACCAATATGTTCTTAGGTCGCTGCATCTTGTCGAGTTAAGCCACACTGGGTTCGTCAGTGGCCTCGATGTTCGATCCGAGTTGCTTTCCAAAGCTCTTCACCACAAACACCGAGCACGGTGCATCGCGGATGACGCGTTCGCTGATGCTGCCGGTCACCCAGCGCTCGAGCCCCGTCCGTCCGTGCGTTCCCATCACGATCATCGCAGGCGCCTCCTCTTTTGCCACTTGCGCAATCTCCTTCGCGGCGGCTCCCTTGCGAATCATGAATCTCATATCGACCTCTGGCCCGCCGATCTTCTCGACGAACTGTTTCATCGCCGATACGACGCGGCTCTCGACTTCGGGCTGATCGTTGTACTGCGAGAACATCCCGGTATTGTAAAAAGCGGGGTGAAGCTGCTCTTCTAGCACATGAAGGATGACTAGCGGCACTTCTCGCCCGGCGGCCAGCTCACGCGCGACGCGAAGCGCACGTGCCGAGTGCTGGGAGAAGTCAACAGGGGCGACAATTTTGCGGTCGACGCTCGCCATCGCCTCGGGCGTGGCTTCGCGCACCGTTAGCACGGGGCGTTTCGCAAGGCGTACAACCTCTTCCGCGACGCTGCCCATGAGCACGCGGCGGAAACCTCGCCTGCCGTGCGTGCCCACGACGATCAGGTCGATATCCTCGTCACCGGCATACGAGAGCAGCGCGGGGGCAGCCGATAAATCAGTGACGACTGTAAACCGGAGGCGGTCATCGCTGAGTACATCCGCATGGCTACCGTCGACAGACTGGAAGCGCTTCTGCAAAGCGCCGCGCAAATCCCCCGATTTGGCAGCTTCATTGCCATCCTCGTTGGCCGTGTCCCGGTGCAGAACGTCCGCATACACAACATGGACCTCGGCATCGATCGACCGGCCAATACGTACCGCCTCAATCAGAGCGGCATCTGAATGTGGTGAGAAGTCGACCCCAACTAGGATTTTATTCAGCTTCTTCATGACCTCCTCTTGTTTTCACGCCTTGACGAGCGAACCGGCATCGGGTTACAGCGAATCGACGCCACCGACGCTCTCGGTATAAAAAATAGGATGGTCTAGTCTCGGTCGATGCGGGGAGGCATCCTGATCATCGTGCGGGGCAATCGGATGAGGCCCCTGCAGGGGAAAACACTACGTGCTTCTGTTTGCCGCCTCTACGATCTCGGAAAGCGGTGAGAAACGTGGGATACAGGACGTAAGCGGCTGAGGAGTTTGGCGTCCCTTACGCGTCGCCTGTCTGGCTCGTGGGCTCGCGTTGAGCCTGCAGGGAATCGAACACACTTTTCAGGGGGCACCATCCAGCCGCGGCGGTGACGATGGGAATAAACCCAAGCAAACCCCACCACGACGCCAGCAGAAGTCCGATGAGAAAGATGGCTAGCCCAAACACAACTCGGGCGAAGCGGTCAGTACGGCCGAGATTTGCAGACATCAGCTGGCCTCCCACATTTGCTCATAGACGAATTCGCCCGGCAACAATGCCGCCGGAGGAATTCTACGAGCACTCCGCTACGGCGTCTGAGGGTGCAGACCCGCCTTCGCGCTAAGGAAGCGGATGAGCCCCACGCCGGGCTTTTCCTTACATACCCGAGACGATGGCCACGGTAAGCCGAGACACGCACACAAGGCGGCCTTCGTCATCTCGAATGTGCGTCTGCCACACGTGCGTGCTGCGGCCAATATGCAGAGGCTCTGCCCGGCCGACAACGTGCCCGCCCTTCACGGCGCGGATGTGATTGGCGTTGATCTCGAGGCCGACGGCCGCCGAGCTGGAATCCGAAAGCGTCAAGTT
>CAZRTY010000309.1:0-2705 GCA_964603055.1 uncultured Rhodothermales bacterium
TCAATTACGTTGTCGGCCATAGCCGGTCGATTTCGACATTCGCACGAAAGAAAATTTGAGGGAAGCACCGCGCTGATGCCGCGGCACGCCTGCGCTCGGCTAATTATGCGAATCGGAACGTATTCAGATCCACATTCCCGCCACTCAGAATGACGCCGACGCGAGCATCGCGGACGTCGATGATCCCCTCGAGAAGTGCGGCCACGGCCAGCGCGCCGGTGGGCTCTACGACCAGCTTCAGCCGCTCCCACACGAAGCGCATGGCGCGAACAATCGCGTCTTCGCTCACCGTCACGATGTCGTCTGCGTGTTCTAGCACAAGCGGGAAGGTGATCGCACCCAGCGACGGGGTCCGTGCACCATCGGCGATGGTGTTCGGGTTCGATATGGTATGCAGCACGCCGGTTCGGAAGGACCGCGCCGCGTCATCGGCGGCCGCCGGTTCCACGCCGATCACACGACACGGCGGATGCATCGCCTTCGCCGCGATTGCCGAGCCGGAAAGGAGTCCGCCGCCACCACACGGCGTGAGCAGGACATCCATCGCGCCCGCATCCTGAAACAGCTCCAGCGCGGCGGTGCCTTGCCCGGCAACAACGTGAGGATGATCGTACGGTGGGATGATCGTCAGGCCGCGCTCCGCTGAGATTCGCTCCGCCAGCTCCTCGCGCGTCGTCTCGCTCCGATCATACGGGATGATTTGCGCGCCGTAGCCGTGCGTGGCCTCCAGCTTCACGGCCGGCGCATCCGTCGGCATGATGATCGTCACATCGATGCCCAGCTCGCGCCCCGCCAGCGCCATCGCTTGCGCGTGATTGCCCGACGAGTACGCGAGCACGCCGCGTGCTTTGGCGGCATCCGTGAGCAGGCTCAGCGCGTTGAACGCACCGCGGAATTTGAACGCACCCGTCCGTTGCAGACTCTCAGCCTTGAGATGGACCTCGCCGCCGGTCAGCGCGTCGAGCGTGCGAGACCGGAATACCGGCGTGCGGTGCGCTACACCACGAAGTCGCGCAGCGGCGGCCTCGATATCATCAAACTGAATCAGAGCCGACTCGCTCACGGGCTGCGTTAAAATCCGCCCGGTTCGGCTGTGCCCGACGGGTCGATTAGATTGCTCGCCGCGTCGTTGTCATTACGCCGCTCGACCACAATCTGAACGTCGCTCACCAACGAAGCGAACGCACCGACCGCCGCCAGCGTCGGCGACAGCAGAATCGCGGCCGTCGCACCGCCAACACCCACCGAGAGCGGGAATTCCATCACCGTCTTGCCGTCTTTGCGGATGCTGATCCGGCGCGCGTTGCCCTCTTCCACGATCTCGCGGAACTTGTCGACAAGCTGACTGCCCTTGACCTTCATCTCCTCCATATCGATCCCGCCGAATTCCTTCTCTGCCATAATAGGTCGTCGTTTTAAGTCGTCGTTTCTACAGCTCGTGCGACTCCTGAGACTCCGCGCGCGCCGTTAGTTTCCGCCTCTACGCGCTCCTGAGCGTGTATTGGAGGGATCGTTACGACGGCCATTATCGTGTGCCGTCGCGTGCCAGGCCGCAGCGCCGCGCACGGCCCGGTACTCGGGCGGCACACGAATCGGTTGATTGGTTTGGGGAGAAACCGGGCGGGTGTTCCGCCCCGCACCTCAGCCGTGCGCCGGTAGAAATAAAGCACCACCGCGCCCGCAACGCTCTTACGTCCGCCGCTCGGACGCACAGACCCAACGCATTCGCTTAAGGGCATTCCGTTTAAGGGCAATCCGCTTAATGGCAATCCAACTAAGGGCATTCCGCTTGAGGGCAATCCGCTTTACGGCTTCTTCAGCAGGTCGCGGATCTCCGACAGCAGCTTGACCTCATCCGACGGTGCAGGATCTTCTTCAGGAGCGACTTCCTCTGCTTTCTTCCGCTCGAGTTTGTTCATGCCTTTGATCGCGGCGAAAATGGCAAACGCGATGATCACGAAGTCGACGATCGACTGGATGAAGCTGCCGTAATTCAGCGTAACGGCAGGCTCATCGCCAACGGCTTCTTGCAGGGTGATCGCAAGGTTCGAGAAATCGACTCCGCCAATGAGCATCCCGAGCGGCGGCATCAGGACGTCGTCGACGAACGATGAGACGATGGTCGCAAATGCGGCACCGATGACGAGACCCACAGCGATGTCGACCACATTGCCGCGGATCGCGAATTCCTTGAACTCTTTCATGAAGCTCATAGTCGCCTCCTGTTGTGATGTAGGGTGATGCGCCCGGCTCGATTATTCGCTGAATGTGGCCTGATAAATAGAGCACGTCGCGCTGCCGGAAGCATACCTCAATCGTCACAAAGGAACAATCGCTATCACGAAGTGCGCCATCGCATCGCGATGAAGGAAATGGTGCCGCGGAATGTGCGTCCGAAGTAGGGGCGAAAGAGCGGGGGGCCGGAGCGCCGGGCATCGGCGTCCCGGCGCACAGCCGTGGAGCAGGCGAGGCCGAACCCGGTTCCCCCCAGAGCAAACCCCTGAACGGTCAAGCAGGCCGAACTGGATGATCGAGGCGACGGAGCTGAGTCAGTCAGGTACCGGCCGACGTGCTGTCCTCGGCCTGGTGCTGCACGTACTTGCGGATCGGCCAGACCGGCCGGATCTCCATGCTGCCGTACCGCACCGACGGGAAGCGTGATGCGATGCGGATGGCGTCGTTGAGGTCTGTAGCCTCGATCAGGA
>CAZRTY010000310.1:0-2701 GCA_964603055.1 uncultured Rhodothermales bacterium
GCCGACCACTGAGCGTAAAGAAGCGGCGGGCGTCGAGCGTGAGCCGGAGAAAGTCAAACGAGCTGGTGGTTGCGGCGCCGTGGTAAATCGCGAAAGCGCGCACGTAGTGGCCTGTAGACGCGGTGAACAGATTGTCGCGCGTATCGGTTACGAACATGGGGCCGACGCCGGCTAGCCAGCCGCCTGAGCTCCCGGGAACGACGTGGGAGGCAAGAGTTCCGTCAGGCGATACGTCGCTGATAGACTCGTTTCGCACTCGCGCGACGACGCCGAAGCCGACGCCCTGGGCATTGGTCCGCACCGCCTCGACATCCGCCTCGAAACGTGTGGCCGTGTAGCTCTCCTCGAGCGAGCCAGGCGTATTTCCGCCGACGCCGAAGAACAGGTCGGGGTATCGCATCGCCGCCGCAGACATGTTGACGCGAACGCGCCCGTCATCCAGGAAAATATCCGGATAGACTTCTACGATGAACTGACGGCGCTGTGTGATCGTGACGGCGGCCTGAATATTGGTCGGCCGCGGCAGATGCGCACCCAGCACAAAGCTTGCGGCGCCACCTCCCGCGATCCCGGTCTCTGGCGTATAGAAGGCATGAGGCAGCACGAACCACGTGACCGGACGAACCGGCGGATGAACCTCAGTGGACGTGGTATCTGCCGTGACACTCGTCAGCACGAGTGTCAAGAGAAGGGCGATCGTCAACGGTGATGGCGGATGGGAGAGGGTGGCCTACGCTATTCGGTGGCCGGAACCGGCTCGATGCGATACAGACTGCCGGATGAATCGTCAGTCACAAAATAGATGTAGCCGTCGGGACCGGTGCGTACGTCGCGGATGCGGCCGACTTCATTTCGCAGAAGCACTTCTTGATGGGTGATGCTGTGCCCATCGACAACCAGTCGGCGGATCTGCTGGAAGGCGAGCGCACCGGCAAATAGATTGCCGCTCCACCCGCTGAACGCGTCGCCGTCGTAGAAGGCAAGTCCGGACGGAGCGATGGAGGGCGTCCAATAAATTACGGGTGGCTCCATACCCGGTACGGTTTCCTCGCCGATCTGCTCGCCGCTGCGATACTGAACGCCGTACGTTTGCGCAGGCCATCCGTAATTAAGACCTCCTTCGATCACGTTGACCTCGTCTCCGCCCTGCGGTCCGTGCTCGGTGGCCCAGACGTCGCCCGTCTGCGGGTGGATGGTCATCCCCTGGATGTTGCGATTACCCATCGAGTACAGCGCCGCGACCGCTCCTTCCTCATTCCAGGACGGATTGTCATGGGGAATGCTGCCGTCTTCGTTGATGCGTAGCGTCGAGCCGGCAGGATCGGCGGGGTCCTGAGCCCGATTCTGCTGGCCGCGATCGCCAATCGAAAAGATCAGCGTTCCGTCGCCGGGGAAGACGATGCGCGAGCCATAGTGGCGGCCCGGGCTCACGCATGGCTCTTGCGTGTAGATCGTTTCACGGTCGACGAGTGTGGTGCCATCGAGCCGAGCGCGGTCAATAGCCGTCGCGCTGTTGCCATCCAAGCAGGGCGCGGAGTACGAGTAATAGATCCAGCCGTTGGCGCCGTAGTCGGGATGCACGACGACATCGAGCAATCCGCCCTGGCCCTGGGCATGTACGTCCGGCAGGCCGTCAATCTCGGCGCGTTCGTCGCCGTCGAGCAGAAGTAGTCGGCCGGGTCGTTCGGTGACGAGTATCCGTCCGTCGGGCAGCCACGCGAATGACCACGGATGTTCGATCCCGGTAGCCACACGGACCAGCCGGAAGTCGTGCTCCTCGGACTCGATTCGCTCGTTAATGACTTCGCCGGGGAAGTCAGGCTCGCGATCGTTGTCGTTGTTATGTGGCGCAGCCGTGCCGTTACAGCCAACGATCACTAAGGCAGCGGTAAGGAGGAGGGTTAGCACTCGCGGCGATGTCATCGTGTGCGCTTTGCTTGATCTTCAGAATAGCGGAGCGCGGTCTTCACGCCGATGCGGCGGTTGCGTTCCTCATCTGACAGCGCGGCGACGATGACGGAGGTTGTTAGACGGCGCGAGCGAACGGGATGGGAGTTCGCTCGACAAGCCGCCATCCGGTAAAGCCGAAACCGGATTTTACAGGGCGCTGTGCCCGGTTAAGGTGCCGTCAATTCAAGCAAAGCCGGTAGCTGGTGGCTACGTCGGCCGGGGCCAGGTCGGACGAATACCCGGCGAAGGATGCAACGGGCTCTACCTCATGAACCAGCCGGCGAGCACTGGAATAGTCCACCGTATGATCTGCCGCGAACTCTCGGAGCTCGCGCCTGGCAGCTTTCGACTGGATGCGGAAAGCGAGCGACACACCGATGACCGGTGCAATCCAGAGTGCGAAAATGACAACTTCGAGGGTGCCCATGACGCGCCACGGCTTTGACTTGAAACGCTCGTTAGAGAACGTATCGGCCGAGGCGCCGAAGACTTAAGCCGGCATTAGCTTTTGGATTAGATTTTTTCCGAATAGGCGCACCAATGGCTTATGGGCGCTGGCGTGCTTCGACCTCTTTCATCACTCGGATCAGGTTTCCACCGAGGATTTTATAGAGGTCGTCTTCGGAATAACCGCGCTTCAGCAGTTCGTACGTGATCCAGGGGAGGCGGGTCGCATCCTGCAGTCCGGCAGGGAGCGTCCACACGCCGTCGAAATCAGATCCCAATCCAACATGATCGACGCCTGCCACAC
>CAZRTY010000311.1:0-2686 GCA_964603055.1 uncultured Rhodothermales bacterium
GCGTCGGAATTCGTTCGGCGGTTCTTCGCACCGAACGGGTACGCTCTCCATTGCATCACATAACCGTTCGTCACGGAATGTCCTTTTTGAAGCACGCGCTGACCTCGTCTTTCCTCCTCGCGCTTTTGATGGTGGTACCGACGGCCGGCGCCCAGTCCCCGAGCACGGCCGCGAGCATCTCAAGTCCGGATGGTCGCGTGACCGTCAACCTGGAAATGGACGCTGAGGGTGTTCCATTTTACAGCCTCTTGCTGAATGGTAACACGCTCATCGAGCCCTCGCCACTCGGTATGGTAACCTCGCTTGCATGGTGGGATCGCGATCTCAGCCTGATCGATGCAGGCAGCCTGGAGCGGGTGGACGATCAATACGTCCTGCGTCATGGTAAGCAAAGTATCGTCACCTACGAGGCGAACCGCCGCGTGGTGCGGCTGGCGAATCCCGACGGGCAGTTGCTCGACGTCGTCTTCCAGGTGTCGAATGATGGTCTGGCGTTCCGCTACCAGATTCCTGAGCACAGCGGGGTGACCGGTGCTATTTCGGCGCACCGCGAGCTGTCCGGCTTCCGCTTTTCGATCGACACCCGGTCCTGGCTCATGCCGATGGACCACCCGCTGACGGGCTTCATGAACACGAACCCGTCGTACGAGGCACACTACACGCCCGGCGATCCGGTTGGTGCGAGTTCGCCTCGGCACGTTGGCTGGGCGTTTCCCGGCCTGTTTCAGCGTGAAGGTGTCGGCTGGGCACTGGTATCCGAGGCAGACCTCAACGAAACGTACGTAGGAACGCGGCTCGTCGCCGAAGCTGAGCGCGGCCTCTATCGCGTCTCATTCCCCGACCGCGGTGAAGGCACCGGCCCCAATGATCCGACCAATCCGTCGTTCGAGCTGCCATTTGCCTCGCCCTGGCGTGTGATCATCGTCGGCGAGACACCGGGCCCGATCATCGAATCGACGCTGATTACGGATGTCAGTGCCCCCGAAGCATTCGACGGCTCGTGGGTCCGTCCGGGCAAAGCCGCGTGGAGCTGGCTGCCGCTCAAAGATGACTCGGTAGTGCCGGACGTCCAGCATGAGTTCGTCGACCTGGCCGCCGAGTACGATCTCGAGTATGTGCTGGTCGACGCCCACTGGGATGTTCAGATTGGATACGACGGCATCGAGGCTCTGGTCGATGATGCGCGCAGCAGCGGCGTCGAGATCCTCGTCTGGTATAACAGCAACGGGAATTACAACAATGCCCCGCAAACGCCGCTGAACCGTGTACATGAGGAGTCGGTGCGAAGAGAAGAGTTCGCGCGCTTGCAGGAGATGGGCGTCACCGGCATCAAAGTCGACTTCCTCGGTGGTGACAAGCAGTCGGTCATCAAGCTATACCTCGACATCCTTCGCGACGCGGCGGATTATGGCATCACTGTTAACTTCCACGGAGCCACGCTGCCGCGCGGCTGGAGACGAACCTTCCCCAACTACGTCACCGCCGAGGCCGTACACGGCTACGAGATGATCACCTTCGATCAGGGGGCGGCCAACCTCGCGCCCGGTCATGGCGCCGTACTGCCATTCACGCGCAACGTTGTCGGGCCGATGGACTTCACGCCGACGATGCTAACCGATACCGTTGGAACGTCGGTGCGGCGCACGAGCAATGCGTATGACCTTGCGATGCTCGTCGTCTTCGAATCAGGTATCCAACATCTCGGCATCACGCCCGCGGTGATGGCGCAGCAGCCTGATTTCGTGCAGTCGTTCATTCGGGATGTGCCTGCCGCGTGGGACGAGACGCGCTTCGTGGAAGGCTTCCCCGGCGACTATGTGGTCATCGCGCGGCGCCTCGGTAACCGCTGGTACGTAGGTGGATTCAACGGCCACGACACACCGCGATCCGTCAGGCTCAACCTGCCGTTCCTGGAGGGAGCATGGAGCGGGGCGCTTATCGCCGATGGAGAAGATATCCGCAGTTACACGCACACGACGGCACGCCGTGGCGATGAGGTCACGATGCTAGGCAACGGCGGCTTTGTTCTGATCATCGATAAGTAACGACGTCGAGCGGCCGCCACGCTCATCCGGCCTGCCTTTGGGTCGGGTGTGTGCGAGCCGAGGTATCACCGGCGTACGCCGATGTCGAGCGAAGAGCTTAGTTTTAAAACGGCCCGGTATGAGTCCGTTCATCTGAATTAGCCTGAACAACCATCCATGTACATCACAGGAACCCCACAGGTAGGCGTGCGAAGCCGCGTCACCACAATCCTCTTCCCGCTCGTCGCGCTTGCTCTATTATTGGCGAGCGCGGGTTGCGACGCGTCGGAGCCCCGAGAGGCTTCGGTTGCATCTTCCGACCCCAGCTTCGAATGGTTCGAATACACGGGCAATGACGTCATCTTCGCCGATAGCGTTGCCGGGCCGGGAGAATATCAGAACCCGATCCTGACGGGCTTCTATCCCGATCCGAGTATCACGCGTGCCGAGGACGAGTACTACCTGGTCAACTCGACCTTTACGTACTTCCCGGGCATTCCCATCTTCCGCAGTGGCGACCTCGTCAACTGGGAGCAGATCGGCAACATCATCGACCGGCCGGATCAGATGGATTTCAGCGACATCGGAACGTCGCGCGGCATCTTCGCGCCGGCCATCGAATACAACGACGGCCTCTTCTACCTGCTGACGACGTGCGTCGA
>CAZRTY010000312.1:0-2675 GCA_964603055.1 uncultured Rhodothermales bacterium
CCTGGTCGCACCAGCGCTTGACAGACGACTCGTGGACGCCCAGCAATGCCGACGCCTGGCGGGTAGTAAGATCTGCTGCTGTATCGCTCATCGAAGGCTTTCGATCGTTCCGAACGAGAATATATGCCTGCACGGTGAGTTCATACCGTTCACGATCGAGTTGTTTACAATTTAAATCGCACGCTAGCTCGATTTTACGACTCCTATTCGAGCAAAGGAGTCGGATGAGCGATTTTGATATCATAGTGATTGGCGCCGGGCACAATGGCCTTGTATCGGCCGCCTACCTGGCGCAGGCGGGTTATCGCGTCGGCGTGTTTGAGCGGCGGTCCGTTGTAGGTGGAGCCGTGTCGACACAGGAACTGACGCCCGGTTATCAGATCGATCTCGGGGGAAGTGCACACACGCTCATCCACCTGACACCCGTAGTCGACGAGCTCGAGCTTGCTTCGCATGGGCTCGACTACCTCCCGCTCGATCCTCTTTTCTCGGCGCCAGAACCGGACGCCGAGACGATGTTCGTATATCAGGATGTCGACCGGACCGCAGGCCACCTCGAGCAGCTGTTTCCCGGCGAAGGAGAGAACTACCGCCGCTTCCTCGATACCTGGATGCCGTTTGCCGAGATGGTCCGCGAGGCCTTCCTGACCGCGCCCGGGCCGCTTCAACTCGGCCGACGCATGGTGATAAGCCGCGGCATGAAGATGCAGTGGAAGGAGGCGCTGCCGCAGATCCTTAGACCTTACGGCGAGCTCGTCGACGACTACTTCACGTCCGAACGTCTCAAGACGCTGCTCGTCTGGATGGCGGCGCAGTCGGGTCCGCCACCGCATCAGCCGCTGACGGCGCCGTTCGTGCTGTGGCATCCGCTCTATCACGTGGCCGGCATCTCGCGCCCGCGCGGAGGATCCGGCATGTTGACCGTCGCGCTGCGTCGTAAGATCGAGTCGCACGGAGGCAGCGTCTTCGTGGACGCCCCGGTCGACGAAATCCTGATGAGGGGCAATCGCGCCGCCGGCATCCGTGCTCGAGGTGAGACCTACACCGCCCGCGCCATACTCGGGGCCACGCACGCCATCGAGCTCTTCAGCCGCCTTCTGCCCGCAGAGCATCGCCCCGCCGCGGCGTCGGGCATGCGTACAGGCAACGGATTTGGCGTGATGCTTCGACTCGCGCTGAGTGAACCGGTTAGATATGCCGGAGACGATAGTAAAGGCACGCGCACAGGCCTCCAGATGCTGTGCCGCGATCGCTTGCAGATCGACACGGCCTTCGGCGATTACGTGGCGGGGCGCCCCGCCGCTGATCCCCCGCTCATCGCCATGACATTCAGCGCCGTCGATGACTCACTCGCGCCGCCGGGCGGAGAAGTTCTGTGGCTGTGGGCGCAATACTATCCGTACGAGCTCGCAACCGGCACGTGGGATGAGATCGCCGGCCGCGAGGCCGACCGCATCATCGATACGTTCGAGCGATACGCACCCGGCACGCGCGATAAGATCGTCTGGAGTCTTTTCCAGCATCCGGTGTGGCTCGAACGCGAGCTCGGCCTCTATCGCGGCAACGTGATGCATCTCGAGATGACAATGGATCAGATGTTTTGCCTCCGGCCGTTCCTCGGCGCCGCGCGGTATCGCTCGCACATTAAAGGTCTCTATCTGACCGGCGCGAGCGCCCATCCCGGCGGCGGCATCATGGGTGCGTCCGGCCGCAATGCCGCGCGCATCCTTCTTTCGGATCTCGACCGGAAGCGCGTATGACGTATCTCCAGTTCCACCTGGTGTTCATCGTGCCCGCCATCCTTGTGCTGGGCGCCGTCTACAGCCGCCGCCTGCGCAGCGGCAGCGTGCGCCCTACCGGCCGGTGGATCGCCCTCCTCTGCGCCATCGCGTTTGTTTACACCACGCCGTGGGATAACTACCTCGTCGCCCGCGAAGTCTGGTGGTATCATCCCGACCGCGTCCTCGGCACCGTCGGCTACGTGCCCGTCGAAGAGTACGCCTTCTTCATCCTGCAGCCGGTTCTCACGGGTTTATGGCTGGCCGTATTGCCCCGCTGGGAGCGTCCGACCGTCACACCACAACACCGCCCCAGAATCGTCGGCGGTCTTTTATCCGTACTCGTCGCGCTCGCGGGCGCGCTGATGCTCCGCCAAGAGTCAACACTTTACATGGGTCTGATCCTGGCGTGGGCATTCCCCATCGTTGCCGTGCAGTGGGCGTGGTACGGCGATGTCTTCATGCGGAATCTCCCTCGACTAGCGGCGGGTGTAGGAGGAGCGACGCTTTATCTGTGGATTGCCGACCGCGTTGCAATCGGCCTCGAAATCTGGATCATCTCGCCAGAATATACCACGGGACTTCATCTCTTCGGCCTGCCCATCGAAGAAGCCATGTTCTTCCTCGTCACCAACATGATGGTCGTCCAGGGCATCGCGATGCTCGCCGAGCCGCGCGAAGGAACGGCCGCTCGGCTGAAAGCGGCACGCTGATTCAAACGGCACCGCCATCGCTAGGCGGGTTCAGGTTTTGGGGAGAACCGGGTTATGCTTCGCCATTGTTCACTGCTTTGCACCGGGACGGTGATGGCCGGCGCTTCGACGCCACGGCTCTTCCGTCCGCCGTCCGGACGCACAGAAATAACGGCCCGCGTATCGACCCACGCCGCACTCGGCG
>CAZRTY010000313.1:0-2655 GCA_964603055.1 uncultured Rhodothermales bacterium
CCAGCAGGCGTTGGACGGCTTGTCTCGTCTCTGTGTCGAATGATTCGGCGAGCCAACTGTTGACGCGCTTCGCAATATCCGGCGAGAGGTCGCTCATGAGGTAGATCCGTGGTCGATGATTAATTCGTTGCCGATGACGGCTAAAGTTACGTCAAACGCCCGACCGTTTGCTCGGCCGGGCGTTCGTGTTCGGGGAAATCCGGGAAATGATGCGTGCGGGGTCAGACCCCGCTGAATGCACTGAAGCCGCCGTCAACGGGGATCACCGTGCCTGTGACGAACGAGGCGGCGTCGCTGCAGAGCCAGAGGACGGGGCCCTGGAGCTCGTGTGCCTCGCCGAAACGGCCCATGGGCGTGCGGCGGACGATCGTCTCCGCTCGTTCTGTGTACGTGCCGTCTTCGTTCACCAGGACAGCGCGATTCTGCTCGGCGATAAAGAAGCCCGGCGCCACGGCGTTCACGCGAAGTCCGTCTCCGAACTGTTTCGCCAGGTCCACCGCCATCCACCGCGTGACGTTCTCAGTGGCAGCCTTGGCCGCAGAGTATCCCAGCACACCGCTGATGGCCTGCATTGACGCCATCGACGAGATGTTGACGACACTGCCTTTACCCGAGTCCGCCATCGCCTCGCCAAATATGAGCGATGGATAGACCGTCCCGTGCAGATTCAGTCGCACGACATCGTCGAAGGCGTCGAACGGCATCGTAAATACGGGCACACCGTCGGTACGCGAGCGGGCGACATTTCCACCCGCTGCATTGATCAGGATGTCGATCCGACCCCAGGTATCGAGCACCTGCTTCTTCGCCTCGCGCAACTGCTGCTCGTTCAAGACGTCGGCCACGACGGCCATCGCCTCGTATCCCCGAGCCCTGAGTTCTTCTGCCTTCTTCTCAGCGGCCTCCGGATTTCGGCCGAGCAACGCGACGCGCGCTCCGGCGCCGGCAAGTGCTTCGGCCATGCTTCCACCCAGCACGCCGTACCCCCCCGTTACGACGGCGACGCGATGAGACAAATCGTACGAGTTAGAATTAGCGGTCGAAGCCAACTGATCAGAAAGGTTTATTACTGCCAACACATGGGCGCCGGCGAAGGGTCACACCGGATAATAAGATATGGGGATGGGGACGCTGCTAGAGTCATGATCATCTGCGCCGCCCGTCCGCCCTATATCCCTGGAACGTACAGACTGCGGATGTTCATGTAGTACTCGAGCGGATGCTCGGGCTGTTCGTACTCATCCGGGATCGGCATCTGAGAGAACGTCTGGAAGTACGCCAGACTGGCGTCGCGCCACCAGCGTGCCTCGCGCTCCTGGATGGCGAGGAAATCACGCACATCATTGAAACGGCGCTCGTCAACCTTCCCTTCCATCGCATCCCATGTGCGTTGCATCTCACGGACCGTCTCGACGCCGCGGTTGTAACGGTACACGAGCTCGTCCCAGAGCGTGCGCCCCGATTCCATCTCATGATCCCACGACACGCGGTGGAACCACAGAAGAAGCTCCTCGGGCACGAGGTCGACATTGCCGAATTGCTCCTGCACCGGCGAGAAATACTGGCCGGCGGCGTTGCTACCCGTCGGTGAGCGGTCGAAGCCGATACCTTCGTTATCGGCGCGGTGATAGTAGACGGATGTCCAGTCGGCGCGAGGGCGATCGGCCACCCACGGGCCCGGGCCGTAATGGTGGCTCTCTGCCATCACGTGATGCAGGCCCAGCGGCGTCATATAGTCGACAACCGCCTCACGCGACTTCATCATCATGTTCTTGACGGGCTCCACGAACGACGGATCGTTCGTAAACGTCATCGGAATCCACTCGTCGGCAATCGCGTCCGACGTCATGTTTGGATCCCACGCGAGGCGGCCGAACGCATACCAGTTCGCCTGCGAGAAGTGATGGCTGGTCCAATTGCGGTCATTGCCCGTATTCGCCACGCCGGCCATCGCCGTGACAGGGTAGCCGTGCAGCGAGCCATCGACAACGCTCGCCACGGTCGAGCCCGGACCCTCGGCGTATGTATCGGACCGGAGCACTTCCTCGTACAATGGTGCCAGGTACGCCAGGTGCGTGCCGTGCCCCAGGTACTCTTGCGTGATCTGGAATTCCATCATCAGCGGCGTCTCGGGCATCGCACCGAACAGCGGATGAAACGGCTCGCGAGGCTGGAAGTCGATGGGCCCGTTCTTCACCTGTACGAGCACGTTATCGCGGAACTGTCCTTCGAGCGGTACAAACTCATTGTAGGCCTGTTTGGCGCGATCAACCGGCTCTTCGTCCGAATAAACAAACGCGCGCCACATGACGATACCGCCGTGCGGGGCCACGGCGTCGGCCAACATGTTGGCCCCCTCCGCGTGCGAACGGTCATAGTCCTGCGGACCCGGCTGGCCTTCCGAATTCGCTTTGACCAGGAAGCCGCCAAAGTCCGGCACGTAGGAGTAAATCTCGGTGACTTTGTCTGCCCACCATGCTTGGACCTCAGCGTTGAGTGGGTCCGCCGTCGGCAGGCCGTCCAGTTCCATCGGTGCGCTAAAGCGAGCCGTGAGGTAAACCGTGATGCCGTACGGACGGAATACATCGGCCAGCGCCGCGACCTTCTCGAGAAACTGCGGCCGCAGGATGTCGGCGTTTGCGTTCACATTGGTGA
>CAZRTY010000314.1:0-2647 GCA_964603055.1 uncultured Rhodothermales bacterium
CGACTTGCTATCCGCACCGTGAATGAATATCATTCACCACATGAATGAATATCATTCACGCATGACTGGGCCTGCTCTCCCTCGCCTGGTGACGAAGAGCCTCGTTGAGAGGCTGGACGTGATGCCTGCACTCGTGGTATCGGGCGCACGGCAGACGGGGAAGAGTACGCTCGTCCAGGACCTCACTCCGGGATCGAGGCAGTACCGAACGCTCGATGATCAGGATGTGCTGGATGCCGCTCGGCACGAACCCGATCTGCTTGTCGGTGGATCCGAGCCAGTCACGCTGGATGAGGTGCAACGTGCGCCCGAGCTGCTGCGCGCGGTCAAACGGGCCATCGATAAGGATCGCACAGCCGGTCGTTTCCTGCTGACCGGCTCGGCGAATCTGCTCCTCATGCGCAAGGTCTCGGAGTCGCTGGCGGGCCGCGCAAGCTATCTCAACCTCTGGCCGATGACGCGCCGCGAGCAGCTCGGCCTCGGGACGTGCGGCGTCTGGGATGAACTGATCGAGACGGAGGAGAAGCGCTGGCCTGACGTGCTTGCAGCACAGCCGGACCGTCCGGAGGACTGGCGCGCACTGGCGCTTCGAGGCGGCTTTCCCACTCCCGCACTGCACCTCGACACCGCGCAGAAGCGATCCGTCTGGTTCGATGGCTACACCCGAACTTATCTCGAACGGGATCTGCAGGAACTGGCATCGATCAGCGCCCTGCCCGATTTTCGCCGACTGATGCGCGCCGCCAACCTTCGGCTCGGTCAGCTTCTGAATCAGACGGATCTCGGCAGAGACATCGCGTTATCGCAGCCGACGGTTCATCGGTGGCTCAATCTGTTGGAGACATCGTACCTGCTCGTTCGACTACCGGCCTACTCGGTGAACCGAACCAAGCGTCTCATCAAATCACCGAAAGTATACTGGGGAGATACCGGCCTCGCGCTACACCTTGCCGAGGTCTCTGAACCCGGCGGTGCGCACCTCGAAAACCTGATCATCCACGATCTTCTCGCATGGCGAGATGCACGCCTCGAACGCGCGGAGCTCTCGTACTGGCGTACCACCATCGGCGAAGAAGTAGACATCGTCATCGAGACCGGCGACCGTCTGCTGCCGATCGAAATCAAATCAACCAGCCGGCCGCGTCTGCGCGACACGGCACATCTTCGTACGTTTCGCAAGGAATACGGCGAGCGGGCGCGGTTCGGATTGTTGCTGCACTCCGGTTCCATGCTTGAATGGTTGGCGCCCGATGTCCTGGCCGCACCATGGTGGAAGGTGATCTAATGTCCTCCATCCACGAATCCACGGTCGAGTACAACACCCTGGGGCATTTCGAGCGCCAGGGCTACGCGACGATGCGTGGTGTGGATATCGATGATGCCGGCGAACGGGCGGGTCCGGCATCGGCCGTTCTTGAGTCGCGGCTTCGGATGGCGGTCGAGCGCCTGAATCCGCACCTGTCGCCGGATGTCGTGTCGGAGGTCGTGCGCTTGGTCACGGCGCCGCCTCATCCGACGCTCGAGCAGAACAACCGGTGGCTGCACGGTCTGCTGGTTGACGGTGTCGAGGTTGAGTACCACGACAGCGCCTCCGGAGAACGGCGCGGCGGGCGGGCGCGGCTCATCGACTTCGACAAGCCCGAGGCAAACGACTGGCTGGCGGTGCGGCAGCTTACCATCGTCGGCCCGAGCGGAAGACCCATCCGCCCGGACATCGTCGTCTTCCTGAACGGATTGCCCGTCGGCGTAATCGAGTTGAAGGACCCGGCAGATGAGTCGGCAACGCTTCCCAGAGCCATCGTCCAGTTCCAGCGCTACAAAGACACAGCGCCCGACCTGCTGATCCCGAACGTTGCCCTGGCGGTATCAGATGGCCTCATCACACGCATAGGATCGCTCACGGCAGGGCGTAGCCGTTTCATGCCGTGGAGGCCGGAGCACGGCGGCAAACCGACGCTGGAGGCGCTTGTCGAAGGGCTCTTCGCGCCGGAACGGTTCCTCGACTATCTGCAGCACTGCGTCGTCTTCGAGGAGAACGAGCGCGGCGACATCACCAAGAAAATCGCCGGCTACCACCAGTTCAGAGCCGTACGGAAGACGCGCACCACCGTGCTCGAGGCGCTTGTCAGGCCGAATGTTGTCGCTGAAAGCCCTCACCCTAAATCCCTCTCCCAGGGGGAGAGGGACTTTTCGGGTCGCGGAGGTGTGGTCTGGCACACACAGGGCTCGGGGAAATCACTGACGATGCTCATGCTGGCGGGCACGCTCATCCGCGAGCCGGCGATGCAGAATCCGACCGTCGTCATGGTTACGGACCGCAACGACCTCGACGATCAACTCTTCGACACGTTCGCGCAGGGACGAGCGCTTCTGCGCCAGAAACCCATCCAGGCCGACAGCCGCGAGCACTTGCAGGAGCTACTTGATCGGGCCAGCGGCGGCGTGATTTTTACGACGATACATAAGTTTACGGACTGGAAAATTGCTGAAGGCGCCGCGCCCGAAACCCTCACCCCTAGCCCCTCTCTGGACACCCTCACCCCTAACCCCTCTCCCAGAGGGAGAGGGGGATTACTCAATCCCGAGGCAGGTCATCCCTCTCCCCTTGGGAGAGGGACCGAGGGTGAGGGCACAGGCCAGCACAACC
>CAZRTY010000315.1:0-2647 GCA_964603055.1 uncultured Rhodothermales bacterium
AGTTCGCTCAGTTTCGAGCGATTGTCGCGGAAGCTGCACGCCTGATCCGTGCATCCGCCGGTCATTGCTGCGGGGTAGAAGTAGACCACCAGAAGACCATCGCCTACGTGATCGGCGCTGTTCCAGGTTGTGCCCTCTGCCGTCTCTGCCGAGAACGCGGGAATCTCATCACCTATGTTCAAGGCTCTGTCCTGAGCGAGTATCGGTAGAGTCAGAAAAAGTGAGAGCGATGTGAGAACGAAGATTCGGAGGCTGGTCATAATCGCAGGTCGCAGTGGGGTGGCGTGTGGTAGTCGTAACCCTTAGGATCACAATCAGATCCGCATGCGATTGCGATGCAAGAGGCTGCAAGACGCGTGATTGCGTGAAGGAGGGAGTCGCCGCGCTGTCGAGATCGATGTCCTTACGCGCCGACACGACGTTCGGATACAACGCTCAGGAGGCCAGCCGCTTTCGGAGGTAACGCGTCGTCAGGACAAGACCCACGGCGATAAAGACGTAATAGCCGAGGAGGCGCCATACGAGCAGCGTCGGCGCAACGGTGGCGGTGGGGATGAGCCCGCTGAAGAACAGAACGTACAGTCCCTCAATCCCTCCAGAACCGCCCGGTGTAGGCATGCCCAGCGACGCCAGCGTCAGCGCTGCGCCGCGCATGAACACGAGCAGTTTATCGGCCGGGGCATAGATTCCCCAGACGACGAACAGGATCAGCACGTACCGCATCGACCACGTTGCCACCGTCAGCAGCAACCCGCCCACATAAAATCTCAGCGGTTGCGAGCGTAAGATGAAGGCGCGTCGCTCGAGCTGCGTCATCTCGCGGAGGACGGCTTCACGAAATCGCCGAAGCGGCTTGAAGTTGAAAAGCCAACCGGTCATCCGCCGGAGGAGGGCCGGATTGTAGAGCGTTGCGTACGCGAATACGGCCACCCACACCATCAACGCCGTCAGATAGGCCAGGAAGACGCCGTAACCGACGCGTCCAAGGGAGGCCGGGATGACTTCCATATAGAGCGACGCAAGCAGCACCAGAGGTACGATGATGATGTACCACAGCTGGTCAAGCACCATCGAGAAGATGGTCCATGCCGTGACGTCGCCGGCGCGCACGCGTGCGTCTTTCGAGATATAGACGATGGCGAGCGGGCCGCCCCCGATCGCCGAAGGCGTGACGTTCGAGAAGAAGTCCCACGACAACTGGCCGCGTATGCCCTGGCTAAGCGAGAGTCGTCCACCGGAGATATATCGGAAACGCCATCCGCCCAGGATCACGCGCAGTACCACACTCCCAACCGCTATCGACAGCAGCCACAAATTGGCCGAGCCCACGGCTTCCACGTAGTCGCCGTAGTCGAACGTAAAGATCGCCACGGCGGCAAGGGCACTCAGGCTGAGCAGCACCGGCCACAAGATGCGCTTCGTCGTCAGAGCCGGCCTTTTCTCCGGCGCTTCGACGGCAGGTTCTATCGTTACGGTATCATTCGGCGACATATGCGCGTGGTGTGGTCGGGCGATCTTCTGGATGCGAGGTCCGTCCGCCGTTACGAACGGCCGCCGGACTCCGCCGCAATGGCCTGCTTGAGCCGCCGATAAGTTACAGGGAGATCCTCGGGCAGCACCTTCGTCCGACCAATCGCCGGCATGAAGTTCGTATCGCCGTTCCAGCGCGGCACGACATGCATGTGCAGGTGATCCGGTACGCCTGCGCCCGCCGCAGCGCCAAGGTTCATCCCTACGTTGAATCCTTCCGGATTGAGCGCTCGCCTCAACCAGCGGATGCTTGCCTGGGTTGTCAGCGAGAGCTCCAGAAGTTCATCCTCGCGCAGTTCCTCGTACTCAGACACACGGCGGTACGGCACCACCATCAGGTGACCGTTGTTGTAGGGATACAGGTTCATGATGACGAACACATGATCGCCGCGCCAGAGGATAAAATTCTTCTCGTCCTGATCCTCGGCGAGGAGCCGCTCAAACAAGGTCAATCCGTCGTCCGGACGTTCATCTTTCGATAAATCGTCGATATGGGCCGCCCGCCACGGGCTCCAAAGATTCTCCATGAACCGGGGGAAAAGGAAATAGAAGCCTCAAGATACTTCGGATCTGCGACTTGGTCGATCGGGAAGTCACTGAGCACGTGAACCCCTCTGGTACGCTTTGGCCCCGTGCACGATACCCTACAGCAGCGATAAAACGATGAAAACGACGATGCCAACAACACCGGCGGTCATTGTCATGGTTCGGATCGTCCGGTCGATTGCGCTGTGCATTGCAGGATTAATATTGCGGGGTTGGAGATACGCTGGTTCCATCGGAGTATCGCCGCGTTGGTGGTATGTTTAACTGAATCCGGTCGACCACTTGACTTTTTCGCATCGTCGGACTCACGTCGTTCAAATCCATCGTCTGAATCACCACGCGCCCATGATGCCTGACGCAGCCCTCCGTACGCCGGCGCCGGCTTTATCCCTCCCTCTCATCATCTTACTACTGGTGATGGCGACGGCGATTGATTCTGCCGCTCAGCCCGCGCGAGGAAATCCGGCCTCAGCAACGAACGGGATGGTGGTATCGGCTCAGGTCGATGCGTCCGAAGCGGGAGTCGAGATCTTGAGGAAGGGCGGCAACGCGATCGACGCGGCGGTGGCTA
>CAZRTY010000316.1:0-2647 GCA_964603055.1 uncultured Rhodothermales bacterium
AACGGCGCCGTCCGGCATGCGAATCGGCAATACGCTCGGAATGAAGCGATCGGTGTTCAGGCTTTGCTCGAGAAAGGTCGCGAGCGCATGTTCGTCGTCTACAATGTCTCGCAGCGACGCAAAATCGTCGAGACTATCTCGGTGAAGAAGCTCCCGTGCCTCTGTATTCGATTCGAGAACGGCGCCGCTCGCCGCGACGATGGCAAGCGGTTCGGTGAAAACGTGCAGTAAACTATTCTGCATAACCGGCATCACACATCGGCCCACGGCAGGACTGGCCAGCCTGCTCAATGGTCTCTCTTATGCAGGCAGCGAAAAGAAAAACCGATACCCGCTCCCAGGCGGTGCGCCGCAAAATCACATTGAGACGGATCGGGGGAGCGTTCATCGTTCGTCGTCTGCGAGGTCGACAAATCGGGCCTTGCGCGAAATATTTGCGATAGTATTGGGTGAGGACGAAAGCCGGTCCCCTTGATGACAGGGGATGTAGCAGTGACGGAGTAAATCACATGACTACCTCAACAAGGGGCTCTCGCTGAGCGGAAAAGAAATCATCGAACAAATCGGTGGTCGAGTCGCCGGAACGCCCACGGAACTACAATGGGAACGCACTCATCCGCCGATGCTCTGCTCCAGATCCGATTATTGCGAAGTTACGGGAATGCGTGGCCCATCTGCTCATCCTTTACAGGGGTATTGCACGTCTGTTACGCCCGGACGTAATCGATCCCCTCAGATCGTCTATCCCGTCTCAGCCGTGGGTCACGTCCCGGATCATGCTCACGAGTGCCCGGGGATCGAACGGCTTCGAGAGATGCCGGTCGAAACCGATCGATAAGAATCGCTCTCTGTCGCCCGGGAGGGCATAGGCGGTGAGCGCAATAATAGGAACCCGCCGGTAGGTCTCGGTCTGCCGAAGCTCTTTGACCAGGTCTTCGCCCGTGACGTCAGAGCCCAGATTGATGTCCATGAGGATGGCGTCGAAGTCAATGCGTTCCGTCACGGCTCTCGCTTCGTTCGCCGTTCCCGCGACTGCGATGTCGAAGTCGAGCGAGAGTAGCTCCTCGAGAAGGAGCTGGGTGTCTGGGTTGTCTTCGACAATTAACAAGGCAGGGCGTTTCGTACTGCCTGTATTCGGGGTTTCGCCTTCATTCGCGGTATCGGTCTCCGGCGCCTCTGCACGTGGAAGGGTGACAGTAAATGTACTCCCCAATCCCTTTCGACTTGAGACGGAAATCGCTCCGCCCATTTCTTCAACCAGCCGTTTGGCGATCGCAAGTCCGAGACCAGTTCCTTCATGCTGCCGCCGGAGTCCGCTCGACTCCTGCCGGAATTCGTCGAAGAGGTGCGGAATGAAATCCTCCCCGATCCCTATTCCCGTGTCTTTGACGGCGATATCTACGGTATCACCTTGGGCGCGGACGCTCACGATAATCGAGCCGTAATAAGTAAACTTGACGGCGTTCGAGATGAGGTTTTGCAGGATGCTGACGAGTGCCGACTGGTCCGCGCTGACATACGGCCGATCGCGAAACGGGGTGTCGACCGAGATCTCGAGGCCTTTCTTGCGTGCCTCGTTCTCAAAGGTCGATACGGCCTTCCGCACTTCCTTCACGATATCGACGGCGTGCGCATTGAAGTTGGACCGGCCCGCCTCGAGCCGCGATAGCAGAAGCACCGCATTCAAAGTTTCTAGCAGCCGCTGACCTCCTTCCTGAATCCGATTCACGGCGGCACGGTGCTCCTCAGCCACGCGGCTCGTTAGTAGCGAAGCGAATCCGATGACCGCGGTGAGCGGCGTGCGGATCTCATGGCTCATGTTGGTGAGAAACGCCGACTTCAAGTCCGCCACTTCCTCGGCTCTACGCCTGGCGTCGATCAGTTCCTCGCGGAGCAAGCGTTCATCTGTGGCATCTCGCAGAATGCCGACAAGCCGAAGGGGTGTACGGTTGGCGTCGGTGTAGATCTCACCCCGGCCCACGAGCCACCGCACGGTGCCGTCGGGCCAAACGACCCGGAATTCGGGATGCCACTGGTGCTCGGTTTCGATTACGTTGCGGAAGCTCTCGCGCAATGCCTCGATGTCGTCGGGATGGACGCGGTCGAGAAGAACCGAGATGCTTCGGTCGGTCGGTTGCTCGAAGAATCCGAACAGCTTGAATACGTGGTGGGAGGCTTCGACTTCATCGGCCGCGAAGTCGTACGCCATGTCGCCCATATCGGCGGCGTCGAGTGCAAGCGAGAGCCGGGCGCTGTGCTCCAGGAATTCGTCTTCGGCATACGTATCGTCCCGGCGCCGCGGACCTCGTAGGCGCATCAATCCTGCGACGCGAAAACGCAGGACGGCGCTTGAAAGGGGGAGACGAACGAAATCATCGAAGCTGCTGAGCAGATGTTCAGCAGGGCCGATGTCTTCATCGATGAGTACAAGCGCGGGTACGTACGTCAGGAAGGTCTGCCGCCGCAGGTCGTCGAGGTCCTGGTAGACCGCGTTGGCAGCTTCAAGATCAAATACAAGGAGAGCGACGTTGGGCGGCGACGCCGCTACAAAGCTATCGATATCATCGAAGCTGAGCAGTTGGTACCGGGCCGCCTCCAATATCTCTTCGACTTTCTCGCGAAGGGAAGAAGACGCGCCAATAAATGC
>CAZRTY010000317.1:0-2612 GCA_964603055.1 uncultured Rhodothermales bacterium
CCATCCGACTCGACCATCACGGGCCCACGCGTGCGGATGCGCAACGGGCCGTCGACATCCGCGCGAACCAACGCTTCGGTCAGCCGGCCTCCATCCCACATCACATCAACCGTGAAACCGCCGACGGCTCGGAGTCCGGAGACATGGCCGCTCGGCCATGCGTCGGGCAGCGCGGGCAGGACATCCACATACCCGGCGTGACTCTGCAGCAGCATCTCTGCGATACCGGCCGTACCGCCGAAATTGCCGTCTATCTGAAACGGCGGATGCGTATCGAACAGGTTGTCGAGCGTCGACTGCCGATACAGGTCGAGCAGGTTCGCATGTGCCACTTCAGCGTCGCCGAGGCGCGCAAAGAAATTGATGATCCACGCGCGGCTCCACCCTGTGTGAGCGCCGCCATGCGCCAGCCGGCGGTCGATCGTTGCGCGCGCGGCCTCGAACAGTTCGGGCGTCTGCTCGGTGATCGACGTGCCCGGATGCAGGCCGAGCAAATGCGAGATATGGCGGTGCCCCGGCTCGGCCTCTTCATAGTCCTCGATCCATTCCATGATCGTGCCGTCGCCTCCGATGCGCACCGGCGGCAGCCGGTCGAGCGTCGAGAGCAGCGTATCGCGGAAGGCGGTGTCGACGCCCAGCACGTCGCCCGCCGCGATCACGTTGCGGAAAAGCTCATGGATGATCTGGATATCCATCGTCGGTGCATATGTCAATTGCATCGCCTCGCCTTTTTCCGGCGAGATGAAGGCGTTCTCGGGCGAATACGAGGGCGATGTGACGAGATACCCCTCCGGTGACTCGACCAGGAAGTCGAGAATGAACTCGGCGGCGCCTTTCATGATGGGATAGGCCGTAGACCGCAGGTACGCCTCGTCGAGGCCGTACGCGTAGTGCCGCCAGACGGGGAAGGTCATCCACGTGCCGCCGAGCGGGAAGACACCCCAACGGATCTCGTCGTGGAGGCCGGTGCGGCCGAAGATGTCGGTGTTGTGGTGCATCATCCAGCCGCGCGCACCATACGTCTGGCGCGCCGACGTGCGCCCGGGCTCGCGCAGCGCATCCATGAAGCCGACAAGCGGCCCGACCGTCTCCGCAAGGTTCGTAACCTCGCCGGGCCAGTAGTTCATCTGCAGATTGATGTTGACGTGGTAATCGCTTTCCCAGGGGGCGTTGATATGCTCGTTCCACACACCCTGCAGGTTGGCGGGCAGCACACCCGGCGCGCGCGAGCTGCCCATCAACAGATATCGACCATACTGGAAGTACAGTTCTGTGAGGTGGGGATCTACGCCGCCTTCCTTCACGCGCTGAAGCCTGACGTCCGTAGGGATAGCTTCGAAGGCGTCGCCGTCCGGAAGCAAATCGAGAACGACGCGTGACATCATCGACCGGTGATCGTCGATGTGACGGCGGCGTAGTTCCGCATACTCGAATGTCAATGCCGCATCGAGGATGGCCGACGTTTCGGATTCAGGATCCTTCGACCGATCGGCATCGAGGATGCCGAGTTCATAATCCGTCGCGGCAGTCAGCAGGATCGTCACCGCATCCGCGCCGTCGACAACGAGGCTGTCGCCCGCGGCGGTCACGGTGCCGCTTTCGGCTATGGCACGCAGCCGCGTGGCGAAACGGACGCCTTCTCCCGCCGGACCCCGATGTGGCTCGGCAGGGAAATCGACCCGCCCGCTCATCAATAGCTCATCACTGCCCGACGTGCGGGTGTCTGCATTCTCGGCGCGTGTCAGACGGAGCGTCGTGCTAATCGCCGCCGGAGTGCCGGCTTCCAGCCGAATCACGATGATGTCGTTTACGGCCGACGCAAACACGTCGCGGCTGAACGTCACGCCGTCCGCCGTGTAGGTCGTCTGCACAATGCCCGTCTCGAGGCTCAGCCGGCGCTCGTATGCCTCGACACCGCCAGGAAGGCCTGCCTCTTTATGGCCTGCGTCGAGCCAGAGGTCGCCGAGCGTCTGATACGAGCGGATCGACGGCGGACGCGCCACCAGATGCTCCGAGGCCAGTTCGTACGCTTCGGCGTGATGCCCGTCGAAGATCAGGCGCCGGATCTCTTCGAGGTGCTCGCGCGCGCCGGGGTTGTTGTCGTCCATCCGTCGGCCCGCCCAGACCGACTCCTCGTTGAGCTGAATTCGCTCGCGGCCCGTCCTCCCGAACACCATCGCACCCAGCCGGCCATTGCCCACGGGCAGCGCCTCGACCCACTCTTCGGCCGGCTGCTCGTACCACAGCGCCATCCGCTCGGTGTAATCTTCGGGCCACGGACCCTGCCGTGATGGCGGGGCATCTGCCGAAAAACCAGTACCGCAACCCGCCGGCACCAGGAGCAGAACAAGCAATAATGATAGCGGCAGTCCGAATCGAGAGATCATTAGGGGAGGGAAGAGGGATGAGTTCATATGATAACGGATGTCCGTATCGTGTTGGAATCGGTTTAGCACGTCCACGTGGCTTCGGGTGGTACCGTCCGCTGCGTATCTTTTTGGGATTCATCTGGACCAATCGTCGACAATAAATGGCACGCCCCAAGCGCGTACAACTTTGCGAAGTCGGCCCTCGCGATGGCTTCCAGTTCGAGGACAAGCCAATCCCGACCG
>CAZRTY010000318.1:0-2605 GCA_964603055.1 uncultured Rhodothermales bacterium
GATGGATGGACATGGCGATGCGGTTGCGAATCCGCATGACGGCCCACGGCCGGCGGCTGCGCAGCCACAGATGCCGGTTGTTCATGAGGAACTCGATCCCGTGCTCCTTGAGCGTTATGGGATACTCCTCGGCCTGTGATATGAGCTCTACGCGCTCGGCTTGGATCTCATATCCACCGACCTGCCGATCGTCTTGCCTGACGTTGCCCGTTATGGCGAGTGCGGTCTCCTGTGTGGCGTCTTCCGACGCCTGCCACGACGCCTCGTCGACGGCGTCCTGCGTTACCACGCACTGGCAGAGACCGGTGCCATCGCGAAGAACGAGGAAGTTTAACCCCTTCGAGCCGCGCTTGTTGTAGAGCCATCCCTTAATCGTCACCGTCTCGTCGACGTGGGATGAAAGCTGGTCGATGTATGTCGGCTCGCCGCCAATCTTTACTGATTCTGACATGCTCATTGCTGATAAGTCGTACGAGTTGTGATCATCGTACGGGGTCTGCCTCAATGGACTAAGCCGCTCCGGATTCTTGCTCCGTCGAAGCTACAAAACCGCCCGCAACGCGATCGTGCCACAGATATGATTTTTCCATCATCCGTCATTGCGCCTGAACGTCTGGGCCCCGTCGATCGAGAACGCCTTGCTTTCCAGATCGTATTTCCACTCTTCGATGGTGAAGGCGTCTTGGCCTACTTCGATGACGTTGAAAAAGTTGGTGTCACGGTTGGAGTGCCGGCCGCGGCTGCTCGTCGCCGTGCCCGCACTCGCGATAACGACGCGGTGCCCCGCCGGGCTAACGGGCAGCGGCTCAATGTGGGATACGTGCAAATGACCGCATAGAATCAGGTCGATACCCTGACGACTGGCCGTAACGAGCGTCTGGCGGGCATTCCGGGCGATGTCGTGCGGCCCGAGTGCTTGAATACGGGTGAGGTGATGATGCACGACGAGTACTTTAAATATCCCGGCCGACGTCCTGTCAAAGTGAGCGTCGATCGTTCGCCGCATCTCACTTCCGATGCGACCTCCCTTGACCGTCCGACCGTGCGCCGAGTTAACGCCCAGCACTGACAGCCCCTCGTCTACGTACGTCGGTGCAAGATCGGTCGATACATATCGGCGATATCGCTTCAGGGGATTGAAAATGCGGGATATGGGCCGCCACCACGGGTATACATCGTGGTTGCCGGGCACAACGAGCACCGGCGCCTCGATCGCATCGATCATGTCAGCGGCGGCCTCATACTCATGCGGGCGCGCGCGCTGGGTGAGGTCTCCACTGATTGCCACCAACGTCGGCCTGCGTCGATTCAGTTCAGCAACCAACGCATCCACAATGCGTGGATGGGCAATCTTGCCGAAGTGCAGATCAGAAAGATGTACGATGGTCATGAATCGAACGAGCGGACTGCCTCTTATAAATGAAACCGCCTCTTACAAACGAACTGCCTCTTACAAATGAAAAGGCCCCGAGCAGTGATCCCCGGGGCCTTTACAATTTCCATGATGTCGGCTCAACACGCCGTGTGATCGGCGATTAGAGCAGCATGTTCATCGGCTCCTCGAGCAGATGGCGGACGGTCGTGAGGAACTCAGCACCCGTCGCACCATCGACCAACCGGTGATCGCACGAGAGCGTAAGCTTCATGCGCTTGCCGGGAACGACCTCACCATCCTTAACGACGGGAACGTCGCGGATGGCGCCAATCGCCAGGATGCAGCTGTTCGGCGGGTTGATGATGGCCGTAAACTCCTCGATGCCAAACATGCCGAGGTTGCTGGTTGAGAAGGTCGACCCTTCCCAGTCAGACGGTTCGAGCTGGCGGTCGCGCGCCCGCGTAGCCAGATCGCGCGTTTCAGCGGCGATCTCGGCCAGACCTTTCCGGTCCGCATCGCGGATTACCGGCGTCAGCAGACCTTCATCGATGGCCACGGCAACGGCAACGTGGACATCCTTGTAGTAACGCACAACCCCTTCGTCTTCGAGATATGATGCGTTGACCGCTGGATGACGCCGCAGCGCGATCGCACTGGCTTTCGTGATGAGGTCGTTGAAGGAAATCTTCGACTGGCCCTGCTGCTCCGCCACCTCGTTGATCTGCTTCCGGAACGCAACGGCGCGTTCCATATCAACATCGGCGGTGAGGTAGAAGTGGGGTGAGCTGTATTTGCTCTCAGACAAGCGCCGCGCGATCGTCTTACGCATCTGCGAAATGCGCTGATCTTCGTAGCGATCTCCGGCAGCGGCGGGCGCCGGTGCGCGAGACGGAGCTTCGGCCGGGGCAGCGGCTTTAGCCGGCTGGCCTTCGTCGATGAGCGCTTCGATGTCGCGCTTGACGATACGACCTTCGGGCCCCGAGCCCTGGACCTTGCTCAAGTCGATATTATGCTCGCCCGCCATCCGGCGTGCCAGCGGCGACGATTTAACGCGGTCTCCAGCCTCCTGTACGGCCGGTGCTTCTTCAGCAGGGGCTTCCTCAGCGGGTTCATCTTCCGCAGCAGGTGCCTCGGCCTTGGGCTTGGCATCTGCTTCACCAGATCCGCCATACTGTGCCAGGACATCCGAGACATCCTCCCCTTCATCCCCAAGAACGGCGATCAGACCAC
>CAZRTY010000319.1:0-2594 GCA_964603055.1 uncultured Rhodothermales bacterium
AGCGATCGCGGGGTCATCCCCATCGAGAACTCGCTCTTCGGGAGCGTCCACATCAACTACGACCTCCTGCGTGAGCACGACCTGCGGATCATCGGCGAGGTGAAGGTCCGCATCCGTCATTGCCTGCTGGGGATGGACGGTGCGACGACCGGCTCGATCCGACAGGTGCACTCGCATCCGCAGGCGCTGGGACAATGCCGGACGTGGCTGCGCGAGAATCTGCCGGGGGCGGAAGACGTGCCGGCGTACGATACGGCGGGCGCGGCGCGGATGATCGCAGCGATGGGTGTCAACGATGTGGCGGCGATTGCCAGTGAGCGCGCGGCCCGTGAGTACGGACTGACCGTGCTGGCACGCGGCATCGAGACGAACCCGAACAACTACACACGATTTTTGGCGCTGGCGCGTCCGGCGGACGTCTCGGCCGAACGCGTCGATGGTCACACCTACAAGACCACCATCCTGTATTCGCTCAAGGCCAATGTGCCGGGTGCGCTGTTCAAGACGCTCGCCGTTTTCGCGCTGCGCGATGTCGACCTCATCAAGATCGAAAGCCGTCCGCTCGTGGGGCAGCCGGGTCAGTATCTCTTCTACATCGATGTGGTCGGCCATGCCGACGATGAGGATCTGCAACGTGCGATCGGCCATCTCGGTGAACTGACCACCTCGCTCACGATCCTCGGATCGTATCCTACCGGCGCGACGCTCGAATAACGCTGCCTTACGCGCGGCTATCGTACCTTCGGCCTAAACGTTCATCAGTACCGCACTCACGAAACCGTGGCGTTATCCTATACGATTTCTGAAGGACTGGCCGGATTTCGGCGCGCGAGCTTCGCTGTGGTCGCGTCAACGAGCGCCATGGCCGTCTCGCTGGTGATGATCGGGCTGTTTATCTTTGTGGGATATATGGCCCAGCAGGTGTCGAACTGGCTGCGTCAGCGGGTGGGCGAGGTCGAACTTTTCATCGACGATCGAGCCGACGAACGGACGATCGAGTTGCTTCAGCAGCGTGCCGGTGCGCGTCCTGGCGTGGCCGAGGCGCTCTTCATCTCGCAGGAAGAAGCGCGCGAGATCTTTCGAGCGGAGTTCGGCGATGAGGCCGATGTTTTCTCGGATACACCGTTCCTGCCGGCATCCATAAAAATCCGCGTGCAGCCGTCGTACGCCAATCCGGATAGCCTGCAGACGCTTATCGCTGACTTCGGCACGTGGAATCGCGTCGATGAGGTCGTGTTCAACCAGCCCTTGCTCGTCAAGGTGCAGCAGAATCTGCGGCTCTTGACAACGATCGGACTGATACTCGGCGTTGTGGTCGTTCTCGCGGCGATCTTCCTCGTCGCCAACACCATCCGCCTGACGATATACGCGCGGCGATTGCTCATCCGAACGATGAAGCTCGTCGGCGCGACCGATCGGTTCATCCGCGGGCCGTTCCTCGTCGAGGGGATCGTCCAGGGATTCATCGCCGGCATTCTGGCCGCCGCTATGTTGTGGGGGATATACCGCCTCACACTCGTCTATCTGCCCCAGCTCGAACTCGCAGCCGGCATCCAGCTCATTTTATTCGCACTGATCATCATCGGGCTCGGCGTGATGCTGGGGTGGGTCGGATCGTACTTCGCCGCCAAACGCTTTATTCGGCGCGTTTCGTTGCATTAACGGTCGGTTTGGCGCTTGCCGACGGTAAAGGAGCGGCCGATATTATTTTGCTGGATGCTCAGGCCCCTCCCTAATTCTTACCGGGCCCGACGGTGCATCCTCAAAAATGATAATCCGCCAAACGACCCTGCGATAGCCATGCGATCCGTCACCTTATCCCTCCTGATCTTCCTCGTTCTGATCTCAGGCTGCCGTACCGAGCGTGAGGACATCGTCGTGGGCGACGCCGACGAGTTGATTGTCGGCCAGCGCGAAGTGCAGGATTCATCGACGCGCGGTGTCGACCCCGGAAATCGAACCATCGTCCTTTCGGGCTTTAACGGTGACATCGAGTTGAGGGGAAGCAACGACCCGACGGCTCGTCTCGAGTTCGTACGCCGTGCACGCGGCGCGACCGATGAGCGCGCGCAAGAAGTGCTGCAGTCCGTCGAGATCGATGAATCCGGAACCGATGATTCATACCGCTTCGCCATGACGACCAGCGATCCGGCGCGAAGCGCGGTAAACGTTCGCGGGACCGTCCCGGTCGGCTCCAGTCTCAACATCGAACTTCAGTCCGGCCACATTTCCGTCGTGAACGTTGATGGACCCATCGAAATCACGAATGAGAACGGTGGCATTGAGGTCAGCGGGGCATCGCAGCGGATGAACCTGAACACGCGCAACGGCGACATCGCGTTCGACATGCGCATGATTCCGCCGGAGGGCAACATCGTCGCCGAGACCCGCAATGGCTCCATCGAGGCGGGACTTCCCACGAGCGCTTCTCTGCGCGTGGATGCCCGGACGTCGGTCGGCGACATCTACGTGTCGGGGCTGGCCTTCGAGAACCGCCGGCTGGATCGGCGTCAGGCCGGAGCGCGCTTCTCGGCGCAGCTCGGTGGCGGCACGACCGACGTCAACGTGAACACCGAGAACGGTTCGATCAGGCT
>CAZRTY010000320.1:0-2592 GCA_964603055.1 uncultured Rhodothermales bacterium
TCAACTTCATCGTCCGCGAAACGGCGGAGAGTCTTGAACCTCTCCTCGAATGGCGCCATCCGGATGGTTATGTGTACGATCCGGAAGCGACGGAGGAAAACACCGAGACAGGGGAAAAGACGATCGCGTTCGTCAAGCGGGGATAGTACATATGGAGAAGCCGGTTGTAATCGGTATCGCCGGTGGCTCCGGATCGGGGAAGTCGACAGTATTGACGCGGCTTGTTGAGCTCGTCGGCCGGCACCGCGTGTGCCTGCTCGATCACGACTCGTACTACCGCGATCTCTCGCACCTCGACTTTGACGCGCGCACGGCGTTCAACTTCGACCACCCGGATGCGCTCGAAACTGATCTGATGAGCCGGCAGCTCGACGAGTTGCTTTCATGGCGATCGATCGAGAAGCCGGTCTACGACTTCAAGAATCACGTGCGTACCGCCGAGGTCGAAGTCGTCGAGCCACGGTCGGTTATCCTCGTCGAAGGAATCCTTGTGCTGGCCGAATCGGAGTTATGCCGCCGTATGGACATCCGGATTTTCGTCGACGCTGACGATGATATCAGACTCCTGCGACGTATCAAACGCGACATCGTCGAGCGCGGGCGTCACATCGATTCTGTTTTGGAGCAGTACGAGCGAACGGTCCGGCCGATGTATCTCGAGTTCGTCGAGCCGTCGAAGCGCCGCGCTGATATCATTGTGCCGAGGGGCGGGCACAACCAGATCGCGGTAGAGATGATTCTTTCGCGCATCGAGGCGCTCCTTTCGTCCACCGAGTCGGCCGTCGAATAAGGTTCAGGGATTTAACTCCATAATTATCCGAATCCCTTTGACCACGAGGTGAGGATCGACCTGATGGTCAACGTCCAGCAGTGGCGATATCGGCCCCGACCAGCCTCCTGTCAGAATAACGATTGAGCTATCTCCGAGTTGATACTCGACGCGTGCCAGCATCCCCGCGATACCGTCAACGAATCCGTACATCACACCGGCTTCGATGGCTGCTCGGGTGGACGCCCCGATGGGCGATTTCGACTCGACGTCTTCGAGTAGCGGTAGATGCGCCGTGCCCCGGTTCAGCGACTCGAGTTGCAATCTCGGCCCCGGTGCAATTGCCCCACCGATGAACGTGCCGTCGGCGGTGATAACTTCGTACGTGACGGCCGTACCGAGATCGACTGCGACTGTTGGCCGCTGAGAAGCCTTGCCATAAAGCATCCATGCGGCAGAAGCCGATGCAATGCGATCGGTGCCCAGCGTCGTGGGCGTTTCATAGGCGTTTCGAAAAGGCAGTTCTAAGCCTGCATTCACACGAAGCGGAGTAACGCGTGGCGCCAGCTCATCGATTAATTCGTCGAGAAAGGGAGTCGATGATACAGCGGCGATTCCTACCCGATCGACTTGAGCATCATCGACCAACGAGATCAATTGGCTACGCAGCTCTTCACGGCCACTGTGCGTGGGGATGGATGCTACCCGGATCGGCGCTTGATCATCACCGAAAAGCGCAGCCTTGATGCGTGAGTTGCCCGCGTCGATGGTGAGCCACATGATCGATCAGGCCTCAGGAATGCGCGTTGTGACATCCCCAGCGTAATATGCCTGGCAGCCGAGCTCCGGCGATTCGAGGAGCAGAGCACCGTCTTCGGCAATTCCCCGAATCGTCCCCGAAATCGATGATTTCCGCTCAGGAAAGTACAGGGTAATGTCTTGGGCGCGACGATACATCACATCCTCATAGTCAGCCATCCATCGAGTTGTTGCCGGCTGCGAATTGATAAGACGTTGCTCCAGGCTCTCGAGAATCCCACAAAACAAGGACACGCGGTCAACGACTTCGCCGGACTCTAAACGGAGCGATGTAGCGGTATCGCGATGATCAGGAGGGAAGGAAAGCTGATTGACATTCACGCCGATCCCCAATACGAGCCTCGATTGACCCGATGACGCCGCCTCGAGCAGCATGCCGGCGCACTTTTTCCCCGTGATCAAGACGTCGTTCGGCCATTTGACTTCAACCGGCTTCTGGGGTACCGCCACATCGACGGCATCCCGAACGGCCAGCGCCGCACGGAGCGGTATGTGTGTCAAAATCGGGCCTGTCGTCTCGATGATTACCGAGAATAATAGATTCTGCCCTTTCTCAGCTGACCACGTTCGGCCCATTCGGCCCCGACCTTGCGTCTGGTGATCGGTTATGTAGACAGTCCCGGCTGAGTCGCCATTCCGAACTCCCTCCCGAGCAAGCCGGTTCGTCGAGTCGACCTCCGGCACCGCGACAATCCGGCGTCCAAGGACGCGAGCGCGAAGCGCCCGTTTAGCACGAACGACAAACTCATTGAGTGGGATATCGGGCTCGAACTTCGAGCCGTCTGACGGCGCCATGTCAGGACGTGTTATATTGTCGAACCGCCCGACGGAAGGGGTACGGTTATTGTGCGGCGAACGGAGAATTGTAAGGCGAGTTTCCACGGGCATATTCGGTCCGCATCGATGCGTATCAGGGTCGCGGCGTCAATTTTCGCGCTGTTCATATTTATTGGCTCGGCTCAAGCACAGCAGAGGCCGCCTGCGCTAGAGGTGCAGTTCAACCG
>CAZRTY010000321.1:0-2589 GCA_964603055.1 uncultured Rhodothermales bacterium
ACGGCCGGTATACGAGAATGTGATACGTGGTGCACTCTGCGCATTCGTGATGTGACTAAAAAATGCACGACCGTCGTTTTTCGCGATGAGTTAATTAGTCCGCGCATGTTTCATCAAACTCATGACTTCGAGCACGATGAAAACGATGATGAAGGGAATCAGAACGCCGAGGAAGACCATTGCGTTTATATCCATAAGCGCAACAACCAACCCGACGGCAAGCAATAGCCCCATCATGCGAACAAGTATTCCGCCAAGGAATATATTCATCGAACGCTGACCTTCGGCCTTAAGCGCTCGTCGCAGGACGGCAAACATTGACCCCCCATATGAGAGCCCTATAGCAACCGCCATCAACACAGCTAAAAGCGTCGCCTGACTCATTCCCAAAACGTCAGCAGCAGTTGCACTTACCCCTCTTTTGGCGAAGACAGGAAAACTACTGTGCGGCGTCTGAAGTCCACGCCGAGAGGCAATGAATTATGAATGAAAGGACGGGCGCTATTTGCGCGGCCTTTCAGAGGGCCGACCGGCCTCACCGGCGATGCGGAAAAGCTGCGCGAAAAGGGATACTAGACCAAAGAGTGCGCCGCCTATGGTAAACCATGGAAGCGAGCCTATCCATCGGTCAAGAAAGTAGCCGCCGATCGTAAAGACTAATAGGGTGAACGCCAGCTGCATCCCAAGGTTGAGGTAAGGCCCCGCATCCCTCAAACCCTGTCTCCAGTCACTTCCCGGCGGCATCAGCTAACGGCGCCTCATCGCTTGCTGCAGCGTTGCCCGAACCGTCGCCCAAAGCTTTGGTGGCGGATTCGAGTCCGCCCATGGTGCAGGATCCGTTGTAAAGCGCACCCTCTTCGATAATGAGCCGCCCGGTAAAGAGGTCTCCGTTGATACGCGCCGGACTCTTCAGGATGAGACGCGCTTCAACGTGTACGTCGCCGTCTACGCGCCCTGCGATATCCGCATTCTTGGCGTTAACCGTTCCCTCGACAAAGCCCTCCTGGGCGATAACGACCTTGCCGTGCGCGTGGACCGATCCACGCACCTCCCCTCGAACATGGATGTCGCCCGGCGCCGTCAACGCCCCTTCCAGTACCGCTCCCTCACCAACCATGTTGATGAGTTCAGCGCCGAGTGCCTGCTTCGACATATCGCGTCCTGTGGTTTTCTGCTTGAATACAGCCATCTTTTCTGCTACTCGGTAACGAAGTATAGGCGGGGATCTTGCGCCAGCCCGTTGTGCCAGAACTCGAAGTGCAAGTGAGGCCCTGTAGTCATTTCACCCGAATTACCGCTCTCCGCGATGGCTTCTCGTGCACGCACACGTTCACCCGTTCGTTTCAAGAGCTGGCGATTATGCTTATAAATCGAGACGTAGCCGTCGCTGTGCTGAATCGCGATCGTGTATCCACCCTCGTGGCTCCAGTCTGCAAATATCACATACCCATTGCCCACGGAGCGAACGGTCGAGCCCTCATCAGCGGCAAAATCGACGCCGAAGTGACCGGCCCTGGCATCAAACCCGCGCGAGAGAAATCCTGACACGGGCGGCAAGACCGGCAACTGCAGATTCGTTATCGACCGCTCATCGATCGCCGCCCCATATGGCGGCGCGGCGGGTAGCGAAGAGAAGCGCCAATAGGAAAGAGCGGGCTGCTCATGATCACTCCAGTCCGCCGACCGACTCTCCGACGCCACCGCATCCACGTCAGTCCTAACCGGTTGACTCTCCACCTGTTGCCCGGTCGCCATGGTCACGGAATCCACAGAGCCAATCATGACTTGCCTGAGATGAGCCAGGTACTGCTGCTGAACCTCGAGCGAGTCCTGCATGGCCTGCAAACGCAGTAAACTCACGCGTACTTCCCTGGCTGTCTCCGCCGAATCCACGCCGGGAATCAAACTTCTCAACGGCGTGAAACCCAGCAGCAGGACCAGCAACACAACGCCTATGACAACGACCCCTACGAGCACACCTCCCACGTCGGCAGGACGCACCTGATGCCGTCGCGGCGGCTGGAGCTCGTCTTCATCGAAAATGATTAGGGTTCGAGACTGCCGTGCCTCGTGAAAGAAGTCGATTAGAAAGCGCCACATATTGGTCTTACGGCCTCCAATGCACCCACTACGGCGTTCGTCCAAGATTACGAAGCGCCTTGGACGCGCTCCCTCCGGCTCGGATTCAATTACGACGAAGAAGCTTGAACACCTCGGCCTAGGCGGCGTATATTGCCCGACTTGCTGGATTGGCGCCTCTGCGCCTTAATACCGAGGGCAGCTCACAAACTTAAGCAGATAAAGGAAACATGCCGCAACATAAGTCCGCCGCGAAGCGGGTGCGCCAGAATACGAAGCGTCGCGCTCAGAACAGATTTCACCGCAGCCGCGTCCGCACGATGATGAAGCGACTCCGCGAGACGGAGAACCAGGCGGAAGCAACGGAATTACTCAATCGCACGAAGGCCTACCTCGACCGCCTTGCCACTAAGGGCATCATTCACGCCAATAAAGCGGCTAATTATAAGAGTACGCTCGAGAAGCAGGTTAAGAGCCTCGGCGAATAACAGTAGATCTGCCTTCGGTTTT
>CAZRTY010000322.1:0-2587 GCA_964603055.1 uncultured Rhodothermales bacterium
GTGCCCAAGAGAGGAATCGAACCTCCACGTCCTTGCGGACACATGACCCTGAATCATGCGCGTCTACCAGTTCCGCCACTTGGGCAAGGGCGAAAAAGGCCCGCTCGATGGCGGGCCTTTGCTCCCCGGGTAGGATTCGAACCTACAACCCTTCGGTTAACAGCCGAATGCTCTACCGTTGAGCTACCGAGGAATAACGAGCGTTGAAGATAGCATGGCCCCTGCGCTCAGGTCAAGTGCCTTGACCATGTTTTCAACTGATGGCACAGAGATCATGCCTTGCTCGGGCCATCAACCTCCTATGATTGCTGGTGATCCGGCCTCCCACACGTTGTTCGTGCGGTCAATGTCGGGCAGATACCACTCGGGGTCGATCTCCACGCGCTCGACGCCTCCGCCCTGGAACTGCAGCTCAACTGCCCGCTCTCCGCTAAGCCACACATCGACATCGATCTCCTGGTCGGCCATTATACCGTTATCGTACGTCACGCGGACTGTCGCCGGCATGGGCACGAGGCCCCGGTCTTCCACTACGACTGTCACGACATCGCCGTCGTCGTTCACCCTCGCCAGCCCCAGGTCGTGCACCCAGGTCTCGTAGAACATGGAGCGCCAGAACCAGTCAAGGTCTTCCCCCAGCGCATCGTTCAGCGCGTTGAACATATCCCACGGATAGGGATGCTTGTACGCCCACCGGTCGAAGTACTCGGCGAACGCGGCATCGTAGCGCTCATCCCCCACCATACCGCGCAGCGCATGAAAAGCGACTGCTGGTTTGGAGTAATGCGCCACCGTCCGTGCCGGTGATCCGATCGGGTAAAGATCCGCGTGCCGCTTGATCTCGACCTCCAGGTCCGTGCCTGCAAGGCGGTAATAGTACTGCCGCTCAGGCATCCAAGCGAGCTCCTCGCCCCAGAAAACATTCGAGCCTTCGGCCGTCAGATACGACGTCAGTCCCTCATCCATCCACGTGAATCCCTTCTCGTCCTGATTGACGAGCATCGGAAACCACATATGGACGATCTCATGCAGCGTCACGCTGAACAGGGAGCGTTCGTTGCGTCCGCCGCCAATGAGCGTGATCATGGGGTACTCCATGCCTCCACCGATAATCCCCTCCATGATGCTCATGTGAGGCCACGGATACGGACGAAAGCGATCCGACATGAACTCGATCGAAAAGCGTCCATACTCGGCCGCATTCTGCCACGTCGTCTCATCAGGCCGGTAGAAAGCATTGATCACCGCCGTCTGCCCCGGTTCTGTCTCGGCGAGCGTGGCATCCCACACATAAGATTGCGACGTCCCAAACGCGAAGTCGCGAACGTTCTCAGCCGTGTAACGCCACGTCAGCATGCCGTCCGCACCTGGTTGCGTGGCGTTTCCGCGCTCGGCAGCCGGGATAATCGCGGTTACTTCATCCTGCGTCAGTCCATCGAGTCGTCGGATGACTTCGTCACGCAGTACCTCGCTTCGGTTCAGCAGCTCGCCTGTCGCCGAAACGAGCCATCCTTCGGGCACCGTCAGCGAGACGTCATAATCGGCAAAGCCCATGTAGAACTCGCCATTGCCGAGGTATTGGTCGGCCACCCATCCACGGACGTCATCATAGACGGCGATCTGCGGATACCAGTATCCGAGGTAATAGACGTCACCGTCCTGCCCCATCCGCGGCGCGCCGGCTTCCGGGACTTCGAACGACCACTCGAATCCGAGTTCGATCGATCCTCCACTCGGGATCGGCGTCGGCAAGAAAATCGCCATGACGGTCCCACTCAGCATATACGCTCCGCGCATATTCCCCTCTCGATATTCGACCCCGTTAACTTCCACGCGCTCGAGGTCCACCCCGCCGGTCACCTGCGCCGGCCGGTTCCGCATGGCACCTTCCGCGTGCAGGTTCTGGTAGAGATTCACGAGTACGCGGTCGAGCTCGTCGGGAGATTCATTCCGATAAACAACCGTTTGGCTGCCACTGAGGCGGTTATCCTCGGGCGTCAGCGTCGCGCTGATCTGATACTCAGCATAATTCGTCCAGTACCGTTCGCCGGGATGTCCGCTGCGGGTACGCGTTTCTTTTTCGACGGCCACCTCGAACTGCAAAGAGGGCTCAATTGGATATGGAATCGGACGCTGGTCTTGTGCGGATGCAACAGAGGACGCCATCAAAACCGTGATAGCGAAAAGGACAAATCGACGGAGCAAGACGGACATAGGACTGCCTGTGACGTGGAACGAGGTCGCGTGCTGGGATGCTGGCTTATCCACCCCGTCACCGGCGGTTCCGGGAACGCAGTGATGCGGGCACTTACGATTCGCCTTTCGAAGCCGTAAACTCGGCTCGGCGCACGAATCGATGAACGGTCATTGGGCGTGCAGCCGGCGCGCAACTGAGAGAAGCACGACGTCCAGGCTATGAAATTTCTCACCACTCAGCTTACCTACTTCCTCAGCGACCGCACGGTCCGCCAGAATACACGCGCACTGCTACAGTACAGCGCGCTGTTGTTGCTGGTGATGGTCGTGTTCAGTGTGCTCTTCCACGTGCTCATGGTCTATGAGGGGCAGCAGCACTCGTGGCTCACCG
>CAZRTY010000323.1:0-2586 GCA_964603055.1 uncultured Rhodothermales bacterium
CTGAGCGAATGTGCCGATGGCACCGGGCCGTCGTACGGTTCGAAGACAGCCGTGATGTTCGTGGAACGATCGAGATCGACCACAATCGATTCGCTCGCAGGCAGATCTGCTCCGCGCCACTCAACGAATCGATAGCCGCGATTCGGTCGTGCGATGAGGCGAACAGGCAGGCCGTCAAAGTACACGCCGGACCACGGGTAGACCTCTGCGTCCACTCCTACTGTGGACGGTGTCAGATGCACCGAGTTAACCCGCACATAACCGGCTGCGGCGTGAGAAACATTGACTGTCAACGTCACTTCCTCGCCGAGATCAAACTCATTCCGAAGATGCTGCCGCACAAACTCCGGCCGTGCCTCGCCAAACTCTCGCATTGCATCAATATCAGAACTCCATTCGATGAAACTCCCCCATCGTTCTATATGATGAGGGATTGATGTGGACACCTCGGCCGCGGTCTCATCGAGCACAGCGACGATCATCTCGGAACGGAAGGATGAATTCAGGAGGTCGGCGAACCGGGTAGCGAATCGACGACGATAATCATCATTATTCAGAAGTGTGCGAAGGATTTCCGTCCCCCACCTCGGGTTCGGCCAGTTGTTATGATCATCTGCTAACGCGAATGCAAGTGTGTTATGATCGATACCGCTATTATTGTTGAGATTAAACCCATAGTCGGTATCGTATAACAACCAGCGCCATCTTCCGTCATGGCCCGGTGGTTGCGATGGATCGTAATCGACACGCTTCCGCCAGTATTTGATGTTATTTCCCGGCCAGTCCCGATTACCGATAAAGATCTGGGTGACCTGATAGTCGGTAAAATTATCGATGTCGATCCGTCGCTTCACCTCCTCGAACACGTCATTCCGGCTGACGTCATTCCGACGGATATAATCGAGAAAGGACTGGTAGTGGACGTTGTCACCCTCGATAACGTCGCCCGGCTGTCCACTCATCTCAATAAGATCGATCTCACCCGGGTCAACGCCGTGATTACTTTCGATATATCGATCATCAATCCGCTCGCGGATGTTATGGATGCCCCAGAACTCGCCGTTCATAAAGACGACGGCTGGACGATAGGCCATTAGATCCAGGTCCAGATGATCCACAAGACGGGTCATGAAACCATCGCGCAGCATGCTGTAGCCGAAATCTGTGCCGCTATTGCGCAGAAGCAGGCGCTTGTGTGAGAGGCCCGCCTTGTTCGGAAAGAGCGGGTAGTCAACGTGGTTCTGATCGTCGTACTCCGACCGGAAGTAGAGCCTCAACGACTTCAACCTGGCCGCACGGCTTGCCCCTCCATGGATGCGTGCGCCGGCGTTGAGCGCGAAGCCCATCGTTCCGTCATCCTCAAAGAACTCGACATGTACGGGTCGCTCCCATTCGCGCCCACGCTGCGTATAATTCGCATGCCGGTTCCGCGGAAGCGAGTGTTCATTGTACAGACTGTCGTAGATGAGGCCGGGCACGTATATGCCACGCTCGTAGCCAAAGAGGCTATCCCGGTCGAATGACAGTGACACAACCGGCAGGCGATACCGCGTCGTGATGTCAGGTGCGACGAGGAACGTTCCAGCGGTGGGCGCACTCGATAGATACCCCTCACGATGGGCGATCGCTTTCACGACGGTACCCTGCAGGACCTCCTCCGGCGGTTCACGCCACAGTTCGTCTGCGGTCGTCTGGATGTCTGCAAGCCGCTCGGCGCTGTGCCGCTGAGCGATGTCGATTGGCCCCTTGTATTGCTGCGACGTTGTATCCGGTACACTACCGTCAAGTGTGTAGTAGATTTCGGCGTCGGAGGTATTGACGGATAGCGTCAGTTCAAAGTCGTGGCTGTAGAAGCCCGGAGCGTGTGAGAACGCCGGCGCCTCGAGGCGGGTTGGGCCTCCGTCGTCGTTGCTCCCGCCCGGCGTGGGTATCTCGATGAGCTGCCACGCGCCCGTGCCGTCTGGCACGCGACCAAACGAGCGATCGGGCGGGATGTCCGTGGCGGGCGCGGCGTCGGCGATTGTACCGTCAGGTCTTGTCAAAACAATCTCCTCGCCCGCACGGCTGATGGCAAAGTTTGTATGCAGGCTCCCGCCCACCGTGCGGTCTTTGTTCGAGGCCCAGACGATCAGGTACTCGCCGGGATCAACGACAACCGAGGGGAAGACCCATTTGTACGGCCGTGCCGGACTATCGGTCAATCCGTACGCCGTGAGATCGACGGCAACGCTGTCGCGATTATACAATTCGATCCAGTCCGAGAAGTCGCCGTCGTCATCCGTAATGGTAGACTGATTAGACGACTGGATTTCGTTGATGGTGATGTCTTGGCCTGTCGCCGGACGGCACATCACGATCACAATACCGACGGCTATTGCAAATCGAACAAAGGAAAATGTATACATACTGATTGAGCCTGTAACCGTACGTAGCTGGCCGTTGAAAAATCGACCAGCTCTGCGTTCTGCTTCGTCGTCGCTCCCTGCGGCGTATGGAAGTACGCCTCAGTCGCTCCTCCTCGCACACCTTGATCTGTTCGATCTGTTCTTCGGCCTGAGAGGATGATTGTTCAACAGTCAGATAAGT
>CAZRTY010000324.1:0-2580 GCA_964603055.1 uncultured Rhodothermales bacterium
TGAACCTGACGATTCATGCGGGTGAATCGTGGGGCCCGGATTCCATCCGGCAGGCTCTGTTTTTCTGCGGAGCCCACCGCATTGGCCATGGCACCACGCTGCATCAAGATGCAGAACTCCTGCAGTACTTCGTCGATCACCAGGTGCCGCTCGAGGTCTGCCCTACCAGCAACGTGCAGACACACGTTGTGGATGGTTTCGAGTCTCACCCCGTTCGCACGTACATCGAAGCCGGCATCCCGGTGACCATCAACACAGATAACCGTCTATTCAGCCGGACCACAAGCTCCGACGAACTATACCGCATCGCCCAAGCACTCGACCTCGACCGCAGTACACTTCAGAAAATTGTACTGAACGGGTTCGACCACGCCTTCATTTCCTGGGATGAGCGTCAGGCGCTGCAAAACGCTGCGGCTCAGGAAATCGATCGTCTTACCGGCGTCGCGTGATATTAATATGACTACCATCATCCGTCCGACGCATCACGTCGGAGGCGAAGTCTCGCTGCCACCCGACAAGTCGATTGCGCACCGCGCCGCATTACTTTCGGCACTCGCCGACGGCACCTCCCGCATCATCAACTATCCGAATTCGGCCGACCCGCTATCCACACTCGACTGTCTCCGCGCGCTCGGCGTCGAAATCACCGCTGAGGACGACGAGCTAATCGTCAAGGGGCGTGGACTCGACGGCCTCACCGCACCGGATGCACCACTTGACTGCGGGAATTCCGGCACAACGATGCGGCTACTCGCGGGCATTCTCGCCGGACAATCGTTTGACTCCACGCTCGTTGGCGACTCCTCGCTGATGGGCCGCCCGATGACCCGAATCGCAAATCCGTTGCGGCAGATGGGCGCGGGTATCGAACTCGCCGGCACCCTCCCACCAATTCATATTGCGGGCGGAAGTGCACTGCAGGCCATCGAATACGAGCTTCCGGTTGCGTCGGCGCAGGTAAAATCGTGTGTGCTCCTCGCCGGACTATTCGCGGAGGGCGAAACGGTCGTCCTCGAACGCAAGCCTTCGCGGGATCACACCGAACGCATGCTCGGCCTTTCGACATTCGACGACGGCAGCGTTCGGCGAATCGCCATCGATGGGGGCCACCCGATCCCACCTCGCACCTGGACCGTTCCCGCCGATTTTTCGGCCGCTGCATTCTTCATCGTGGCGGGACTCATCGTGGGGGAGGGAGAATTACTCCTTCGAAACGTCGGGATGAACCCGTCCAGAACGGCGCTGCTCGACGTTCTGCGAGCGATGGGTGGCGATATCACGATCACCAATGCGCACGAGAAGGGCGGTGAGCCCGTGGCCGACCTGCACGTGAAGCCGTCGCAGCTAAATGGCATCGCGGTGGGAGGAGATATTATCCCAAATCTTATCGACGAAATCCCCATCCTGGCCGTGGCGGCGTCGGTGGCGGAAGGAGCAACAGAGGTGCGCGATGCGGACGAGCTTCGCGTGAAGGAGAGCGACCGGATCTCCACGCTCGTGCAAAACATGACCGCACTCGGCGCGAAGGTGACCGAGTACGACGACGGATTCCGAATCGAAGGCGACCAGTCCTTGCGAGGTGCCCGCGTAAACAGTTTCCACGATCATCGGATGGCGATGGCGATGGGGGTCGCAGGCCTTATCGCCGAAGGCGAAACCGAGGTCGTCGGCGCCGACTGCGCTGCGATATCCTTCCCCCGATTCTGGGACGAGCTTGCAAACGTCGCAGAAGGATCCGTCAGCACGCCGTCAACATGACCGCGCAGTTAGTCTAGCTGCTTCCCAACTCCTCAGACGGATCCCATAGATGGCGATCGAGACGCACACAGCCGTCGTCATCGAACTCAACCCCTTCGGAGCGCAGCCGCTCTTCCATCACGTTCGGGCCCTCGAAGTGCCGCCTTCCCGAAAGTGCGCCAAAACGGTTCACCACTCGGTGCGCCGGCACACCTGAAGCAGCCGACTTGTTCAGCGCCCATCCGACGGTACGCGCACCAGATCGGCTGCCGAGATACGCCGCGACAAGTCCGAACGTGGTCACCCGTCCAAGTGGGATCTGTTCGACGACGTCCCATACACGGGTGAAGTAGTCGGCCTGATCGATACGTTTCTGGTCGATACGATCATCGTGCCGATCATTGTCGGCGTCTCGCGGCGAGGGCATGCGTTATTGTGCATTTAGAGTGAGTGAGACTTTCTTTCCTGCCGCGTCGTTTACCGCAGAGCACGGCCTTCGAAGGCGCCTTGCCTCAACGAATCAGGTTCAGCCATGTCTCGTTCCGCACTTCCGGCAGCACTGCTTGCTGCTTTTATCCTCAGCTCCTGCGCGATGTTCGAGGAGTCATCCCGCGATGCCCACTATCATCGCCGCTTCTTCCCCTCGATACAGTATATCCATCATCCGGATACGGTTAAACTTGATGATGAAGCTACGCTGGGGGATGTGCGAAGGGCATGGTCCGTACGATACATCCAGCGAACGGGCTCGGGCCTGTATTCGCCCTCGGGCTACCACACCTCGGCTACACTTCTGAGCCGCGAACTCGTTGAGATGTCGCTCGACCACGGCGTTGGCAC
>CAZRTY010000325.1:0-2571 GCA_964603055.1 uncultured Rhodothermales bacterium
CCGATCAAAAAGATGCTGCCGAAGGCCAGGATCCAGCTTCGCGAAAAGAGATCGGCAACATCACCGCCGCCTCCACCCGCCGGTCCGGAAAACGGTTCGTAGCGTGCGAAAAGGTCCTCGTTAGCCGCCTCGGTCTCGGTATCGGCCGGCACGACGGTCACGTTCAGCGCGATGTCGATGTTCGAGGGGGCAAGGCAGATCTCGTCGTTACAGGCCTGTACGCGCAGGGTGCCTTCGAGCGTGTGATCGCCCGGCTCGAGGCCGTCGGCGCCGCGTAGCGAGAGGAAAATGGCCTCGCGTCCTTCGTAGACGGCGAGCTGCTCACCGCCCGCGAAATCGAAACGCTGGAGCTTATGCGAGGGATACTGCGTCTCGGCGAGGATGAGCCGCGGATGCGTCTCGAAGCTGAGCTCGGTGGCGATCAGGTAATCCTGCAGCGGCCGGAACGAGTTGATGTGCCACGTGTCGGCGATGTCGAACTCGAGCGCTGCCTGGAAATCCTCGCCCGGGCGCACGGCATCGCGCGAGATAACGGTGCGCGTCTCCACGAGTTCAGCCGACGACTGCGGCAGGTCGTTGCTCCCGAAGAAGCCCTGCGCCACGGCGGGCGCGGTAACGACAGGGGCGATGAGCGCGGCGACGAATACAAACAGAGAGACGATCTTCTTCACGGCCATCCGATTTCGATTGCAGTGTGGTCGGTACGGGATGCGTGGTCAGGGGGTCCGACGGTTCTTGGATTTTTCGCCGAGGGTGGGGTGGGTTCGTGAATGGATGGTGTCTCGCGGACGAACCTGGCAATGAAACGCGCCCGAGCTCAGCAAGTATCAGATCCGACTGTGCACTTTGCTTTTATATGATGGAAGATTCCACAAAGGACAAGGTCACTCGGGCCGTTGAAAGCTTGCCGCCGGATGCGTCTTTCGAGGATGCTATGGAGCGACTCTTCATCCTCTACAAGGTTGACCAGGGGCTCCGGCAGATAGAGGCCGGCCAGGGGATCACCCACGACGAGTTAAAAAGGCAGCTCAAAACGTGGCACGAGTGATCTGGTCACCCCAGGCCCGAGCAGATCTAATGGCCATCGGCGACTTCATCGCGCGGGAAGCCCCTCAGTATGCCCAGATGGTCGTCGATGGCATAATTGCCTCTGTCGACCGACTTGAGTCGTTTCCTCTCTCAGGGCGCATCGTCCCGGAGATCGAAGACGATGCGTTGCGCGAAATTCTATACCGAGGCTACAGGGTTATACATGTCATTTCTAGTGCCGACGGGGGTCTGGATGTCAAAATTCTGACGGTAATACATTCGTCATTGACCTTCGACGAATAGAGTATCAGAGATCAGAGACGCGTACGCTCTTTTGTATAATCCTCACCCGCCGAGGCTATCAACCCCCCGCCAACCGCTGGACCGCTTCGGCTACGGAGTCATCGCCTGATATCAGGTCGAATTGCACCGTCCCCGGCATGTCAATTACCTCGGCGACGACGGCTGCGACATCGGCGCGCGGTATGGCGCCGGTGGGTAACTCCTGTGCCGCCGCGACACGGCCAGTCGGTTCGTTGTTGGTTAAACGGCCGGGCCGGATGATCGTGTAATCGAGGCCGCTTTTGCGCAGCGCGTCGTCGGCTTCGGCCTTTGCCTGCTGATACGTGCGGAAGACCTCGTCGCCATACGGCTGCTCGACGTTCATCGCGCTGATCATCACGTAGCGGTCAACGCCCTGCTTCCTGGCTGCGTCGATGAGCTTGAGCGCACCGTCTCGGTCGACTGTCCACTTGCGCGCCGCGCCGCTGCCCGGCCCGGCACCTGCCGCAAAGACCACTACGTCGGCGCCTTCGACGAACCGGCTGAGATCGTCTTCCTGCTCCATATCGCAGATCACGGGCTCAGCACCTGCTTTCCGCAGATCGTCGGCATGATCCGGGTTGCGGATGAGGCCGCGCACGCGGTGACCTCGCTCCTTCAATAATGGATGCAACAGCATCGCAATCTGCCCGTGACCACCGGCAATGACAATATCCTTTGGCGACTCAGCCATCTTTTCCTCCAACCATACTCAACTTGACCACGGATCTATACGATCCAGTCACCTCCTTGATCTGCCGGCTTGATCTGCCCGGCATGTGAACACGACTGTGCGTTCCCTCCCTTACCTTTACGCTGATTAACCTCAACACGCTGCGTCATCAAGCCCGACGTCATCAAATACTTTTACGAGGAGCCGGCCGCACTCGAGGCGCTTTCGGCGCCCAACGATCCCGATGCACGGCGCCGGAACGAACCCCGTGTGTCGATCGAAGCGCTGCTGGGCGGACGTAAGTATCACCGAGGCTATCTCAGCGCGACCTCGCTCGAGCGTGAAACCTTCGGCTTGACCTCGCTCGACGACCGCGCCCTGCTTCTGGATTTGTTGATGGAGCTAAGGCAAGGGCGGCCGTTCTTCGCCTACCGCGAAGAGTACGACCATCCGGCGCGCGATCCCGAGGTACTGCTCGACGATGCCGCATCGATCCTCGTCGTGCTTTTCGGCGACCTCGCGCTCGACGCCTCGACACTTCACGCGCT
>CAZRTY010000326.1:0-2560 GCA_964603055.1 uncultured Rhodothermales bacterium
GACAGGTACTGCACCCTTCACCGGCGATGCCGAGGACGTCAAGAAAAACTGGGAGCCTGCGAACATTAACATCTCACTGGGCGGAACCAGTGGCGTCTTGTACCGCCATCCAGACCGCGAGCGGAGAACGACGGTCATACAGTCGTAGCGTCCGATTTGCTTTTTTGCCGAGCCCGGCCTGTCATATCAGGTCGGGCTTTTTTTGTTTACGAACTCGCATGACATACGGTTGTCATACAGACTGACGAGCTTCGTCAGACACCGCATTTTTTCGGGCCTGACACCCGGCGTCCGGTTATGATGATACTCGGGATGCGCCGGCTGTCGATCAAAAGAATACTCAAGCACGAGGCATGAAGTCAGACGCCCAACTTGCGCTCAACTTCGAGATGCGAGGGAAGTCCACCAACTCGACTGGAATCCGCGTTATCGCCGCGGGCAACCTCGAGCCGATTGCGGAAGATTTGATCGTCCGGATGACCTCGTCTCCACTCCCTCCGTTCGAATTCGAGACCATCTTCCTGCCGCACGGCTCGGCGCTCCGGCCGTGGTTGCTGCAGAAACTGGCCGACCGGCTCGGGTGTGCCGCCGGACTCTATACGCCGACGATCCGCGAGTTCGCCAAATCGATGATCCGGAGCGTCTTCGGCGTTGAACCCTCGGCGCTCGACCGAGAGACGCTCACCTGGCGCATTTTCGCTGAGCTGGGAGACACATCGTCCGACTCGAAGCTTGCACCCATCCACAACTACCTGCAGCGCGCGGGAGATGAACGGATGCCGCTTGCGCGGCGGCTGGCTCAGCTTTTCGAGACGTATCAGACCTTCCGGCCGGACCGTATCAGCCGCTGGACCCAGGGCAACGCGGGCTCCGAAACGGAGGAGTGGCAGGCCAGGTTGTGGCAGCGGGTGATAAACGACGTAGATCTGCCGACCCACCGCGCGGCCTTGCTTCAACAATTGATCGAGCATCTCGGCGAAGATCGGCCGGACGGCCTTCCTGCACGCATCAGCATTTTTGGCGAGTCGGTGCTGGCGCCGATCCAGCTCAGGTTTCTGGATGCACTATCGGCTCACGTCGACATCGTCTGGTACATCGTCGATGATGCGAGCCGTTCGCCTTCCCATTCGCTATTTGATGTGCATGGTGAGGATGCGCGCGAGGCGGAAGCGCTGCGGCAGAAGCACCTGCGCCGCGCTTCGGTAGAGCGAATCGATGTGCAGGCAAAGTCAGAGCCTGTATCCGCTCTCGAGACCATCCAGGACGATATCAGGCGCGGACACCGCCGGAGCGTTGACGATCGGGTTGAGTTCTCACGGGAGGACACGTCGATCCGCATCCATAATTGCCACTCGCCCACGCGAGAGCTCGAGGTTTTGCGCGATCAGCTCCTGGATGCCTTTGAGACGCTCGGGGGACTTGCGCCGTCTGACGTCTTGATCGTCGTGCCCGACCTCGACACCTACGCGCCGCTGGTCGAGGCGGTCTTTTCTGCAGGGGATGAGGAGCAGCGCCTCCCTGCAGTCATCGCCCGCGACCCACGCGAGGAGGGGCGTCGATATTTGTCGTCGTTCCTTGCACTGCTCGAAGCGATGACATCACGCCTGGCGGCTGGCGAGGTCATCGAGCTGCTCTCCGAGCCTGCGATCGGGCGGCGCGCCCATATCGATGCCGATGACGTCGAGGTCGTCCGGACGTGGATCCGTGAGACGCATATTCGATGGGGTGCCGATGGCGGGCATCGCGACGAGTTCGGACTTCCGAGAGATCATCTCCACACGTGGCGCCACGGCCTCGAGCGATTGTTGATGGGACTCGTGGCAGGTGAATCCGACGATCCGGTCGACGGCGTGATACCACTCGCCGAAGCCACGCTCGACCGCGCCGACCTGCTCGGTCGGTTTGCGGCATGGATGGACATGCTCACGGACGCGTCGCGCAAGGTGCGCCGCGCGCGATCGCTGGAAGACTGGCGCGACTGGCTGCTTGATTTCGTACCGCGCTTCGTCCACGCCCAGACGGATGACGAGCAGATGGCAGAAGATCATCTGTTGGCCGAGCTGCGGGATATGGCACAGCACACGCGGGAGGTCGAGATCGACTTCGCGTCAATCCGCAGCTATCTCGGGAGCGTCCTCGACCGCTTCGAAGGCCGGGGCAAGCTACTGTCGGGCGCCATTACAGTGGCCGACTACGAGCGGCTGCGGTTCATCCCGGCGCGCGTTATCGCCTGCGTCGGGCTCAGCGACGACGCCTTCCCCCGTGCCGATGCCGCGCCCGACTTCGACCTCGTCGCCTCCGCTCGCCGTGAGGGTGACCCCGATCAGCGCCGCCTCGATAAGCAGCTCTTCCTGGACGTCCTGCAAGCTTGCAGCGACCGCCTCATCCTGACGTACGTCGGACGGTCGCAGCGAGATAATTCCGAGCGGGCGCCTTCCATTATCATAGATACGCTGCTGCAAACGCTGACGTCAACATTTACCGCCGGGCTTGACGATCGGGGGGACGACATGAGGAATGTTCAGAAGCACTTCGTCGTCGAGCACCCGCTTCAGCCGTT
>CAZRTY010000327.1:0-2549 GCA_964603055.1 uncultured Rhodothermales bacterium
GCGCTCGTTCGGTCGTCCACCGAGGCCAGCCTGCGGCGCCTCGGCATCGAGTATATCGACCTGCTGTTGATCCATTGGCCCAGCACCGAGATCGAGCCCGAGGCCACGCTCGACGCCATGCTCGATCTGCAGCGCGAGGGCAAGATTCGCCACCTCGGTGTCAGCAACTATCCCCCGTCGTACCTCAGGCGGGCAATCGCACACGCACCCATCCTGTGCAACCAGGTCGAGTACCATCCGCTCTTGAGCCAGGCTGATCTGCTAAACATCTGCCGCGAGCACGATGTCATGCTCACGGCGTTCAGTCCGCTTGCAAAGGGTGAGGTGCTTCAGCAAAAGGTGCTTCAAGAGATCGGCGAGACGTACCATAAAACGCCGGCACAGGTGGCGTTACGCTGGCTGATTCAGCAAGAAAACGTCGCCGTGGTGCCCAAAGCGGCGTCGCACGAGCACCGGGTTCAGAACCTTGACATCAACGACTTCCACCTGACGGGCGAAGAGATCGAACAAATCGATCGACTTCCGAAAGATCGGCGGTTGCTCGACCCACCGTGGGCCATCAACTGGAATACGTGAGCACCATGGGATTCGTCGACAAACTTCCGCGACCGCTACGCACGGCCTTCATTCTGATCCGGGATACGCTCTCGGAGTTCGGCCAGGACAAAGCCGCTCGAATTGCAGCGGCGCTGGCTTACTACGCGGCGTTCGCTATCGCGCCGATGTTGCTGGTGGTCATCGGCGTGGTGGGGCTCTTCTGGGGAGCGTCTGAGTCTGACATGCAGGCGCGCATCCTCGCGGAAATCTCGGCCTTGATCGGCGAAGACGGCGCTTCGGTTATCGGCACGATGCTCGAGAACACCTCCGACACCGGAACAGGCGTCATCGCGACCATCGCCGGTATCGGCGGTTTGATCTGGGGCGCTACGCGGCTCTTCGCGCAGCTCCAGGGCGCGCTGAACGACATCTGGAACGTAGCGCCAAAGCCGGGCCGTGGTATCATGAAGCTGGTGATGACGCGCGTACTGTCGTTTGGGATGGTGCTCGTCGTCGGTCTTCTGATGCTCGTCGCCCTCGTCATTGGAACGGTCGTCACAGCGTTGCGCGAAACGCTGACGCAGTACGTCCCGGGCTCGGCTATCGTCATCGATGTCGCCAATATCCTCATCCCTCTTCTGTTGATGACCGTGCTCTTCGCCGCCATCTATCGCTACCTGCCGGATGCCGAGGTTCGGTGGCGGGATGTATGGATGGGCGCCTTTATCACCGCCGTCCTGTTCAGCCTGGGCCGCTACGGCATCGGATTTTACCTCGCCAACTCCAGCACGGCATCGGCCTACGGAGCGGCAGGCTCGTTCGTCCTGCTGCTGCTCTGGATCTACTTCACGTCGATGATATTCCTGTTCGGAGCCGAGTTCACGCAGGTCTGGGCCCGCCATCACGGTCATCGAATCCAGCCGACCGAGCACGCCGTTCGCGTACCGACGATCGCGGATATTGAAAGCGGAGAACTCATCGCCATCGCAGATCCGGAAGACATCCCGGGCAGTGTGCCACCTGACTCCCCATCCTCATCGACGTCTGCCGTTCCTCATCACATATCCGATCCCCCGTCACAAAAATCGCCCGTCTGGAAACGCGCCGTGCCCATCGTGGCGGCATTCCTGCTCGGGCGGATGCTCACACGGAAAGACTGAACGCAACGTCATGGCGAAAAATCATCAGAGTGAATTCCCCGAACAGCATCAAGAAGGACAGCCGGGCCGTGAGCACGAAATGCGACCTGAGCCCGACTACGAGCCACCGCACTACCACGGATCAGACAAGCTGAAAGGCCGCACCGCCATCATCACCGGCGGAGACAGCGGCATCGGGCGCTCCGTTGCGCTCTTGTACGCACGCGAGGGCGCGGACGTCGCCATCGTATATCTGGAGGAACACGAGGACGCCGAGGAGACGAAGGCGCTCGTCGAAGGCGAAGGCCGGCGCTGCCTGCTGATATCGGGCGATATCGGAGACAAATCGTTCTGCGAGAAGGCCGTGAAAGAGACGCTGGATGTTTTTGGAAGGATCGACATCCTCGTCAATAATGCGGCCGTGCAGTTTGTGCTGGATAGTCTGATGGAGATCACGCCCGAGTCGCTCGAGCAAACCTTCCGCACGAATGTGTTTGGGATGTTCTATATGACGCAGGCGGTGCTGCCCCATCTCAAGGAGGGCAACTCGATCATCAATACGACCTCGATAACGGCCTACAAAGGGAATCCGCAGCTAATCGACTACTCGGCCACAAAAGGCGCTATCGTGGCGTTCACGCGCGCGCTTTCGCAGAGCCTCGCCGAGAAGAACATCCGCGTTAACGCCGTGGCACCCGGCCCTATCTGGACGCCGCTCATCCCGGCTACCTTCCCGGCCGATAAGGTCAAGGAGTTCGGGCAGAGCACGCCGCTGGGCCGCGCCGGCCAGCCTGAGGAGGTGGCTCCGTGCTATGTGTGGTTGGCCTCCGACGAGGCATCCTACATCACGGGACAAACGCTGCACCCGAACGG
>CAZRTY010000328.1:0-2544 GCA_964603055.1 uncultured Rhodothermales bacterium
GCAAGCGGCACCCCCGGATCGGTCGCCGGACTTCTGCAAGCCCACGCACAGTATGGTCGCTTGCCGCTCGAAGCCGTTATCAACCCGGCGATTCGCCTCGCCAGTGATGGCTTTGTCCTCGGCGAACGCCAGGCTGCACAATTCAATCAGTATCGCGGGCGCTTCCTCGAGTACGAAGGCACGTCTCGTTACTTCACCAAAGATGACGAGGGTGGGATGTACAGCGCGGGCGAGCGTTTTGTACAACGCGATCTCGCCGAAACGCTGCGCCGGATTCGCAAGGATGGTCGGCGTGGATTCTACGAGGGCGAGACAGCGCAGCTCATCGTAGAGGAGATGCAGCGCGGCGGCGGGATCATCTCGCTCGACGATCTACGGGAATACCGCGCGGCGGAACGAGACGCGCTGACATTCACGTATCGCGATCACCGCGTCATCTCGATGGCGCCGCCTTCATCCGGTGGCGTAGCGCTTGCGCAGCTGCTGAAGTCGGTAGAGCCGCTCGATGCCCGCTCGCTCGGATATGGATCCAGCCGGCTGGTTCACATGATGGCTGAGGCCATGCGGAGCACCTATGCCGACCGGGCGGAGTGGCTCGGCGATCCTGACTTCGTCGATGTGCCAGTCGATGCGCTGATAGATGACGCGTACGTTAGGATGAGAATGCGGGACGTCGATCCCGGACGCGCTCGTCGAAGCGCCGACGTCGGCCACGGCGTTCCTCCGGGCATCGAGCCGGAAGAGACGACCCACTACTCGGTCGTCGATCGATGGGGGAATGCAGTCAGCGTGACGACGACACTAAACGGATCCTACGGCTCGTATGTGGCGGTGGATGGTGCGGGATTCCTCCTCAACAATGAGATGGACGACTTCAGCGTAAAGCCGGGCGTGCCCAACATGTTCGGATTGATTGGGAACGAGGCGAATGCGATCGAGCCGGGCAAGCGCATGCTGTCATCGATGACGCCGACGATTGTTGAGCAGCCGGATGGACGCTTGTTCATGGTGCTCGGCACGCCGGGTGGCTCGACGATCATCACCACTGTTTTCCAGGTGATGATGAACGTGATCGATCACGGGATGGACATCCAGCAAGCGGTTGCCGCGCCGCGATTCCACCACCAGTGGCTGCCCGAAGAGCTTCGTTACGAGCGGTTCGCGCTGCACCCGGATGCTGTGAACCGCCTGCGATCGATGGGCTGGCCACTCATCGAGAGAACGGGCACGTGGGGGCGTACCGACGCGATCCTCGTTGAATGCGATCGGGAAGCGGTAGAGGGCGAGCCGTCGGGACTCGAGCAGATACGCCGGCGCACGACCGGCCGGATACTCTACGGTGGCGCTGATCCGCGCGGAGACGATGTCGCCGTCGGCTACTGACGCGGAAACGCGCCAGAAGCGTCCCTCACCACTCGTTTTCTTCCTTCGACACGCTCATGTCGACGGGTACCGGGTAGTTGCCCGAGAAGCAGGCGTTGCAATATCCGAGCGGGCTCTCATTCGCAGATGCAACGGCTTTCTCGAGGCCGTCGATCGACAGGTAGGACAGTGAATCCACGCCCAGCCAGGAGGCCATGTCCTCGACCGAATCGAACTGATTGGCGAAGAGCTCCTCGCGGCTGGGGAAGTCCATCCCATAAAAACATGGGCTGATGACCGGCGGCGCGGCCACATGGAAGTGCACCTCCTTTGCGCCGGCATCCCGAATCATCCGCACGATATACTTCGCCGTCGTACCTCGAACGATCGAATCGTCGATAATGATGACGACGCGGTCCTTCAGCACGCCCTCGACCGTGTTGAACTTCGACCGCACGCGGAATTCGCGCTTGTCCTGTCCCGGCGAAATAAACGTCCGGCCCACGTAGTGATTTCGGATCAGGCCGATCTCAAAACGGCACGGGCGGCCCAGCTTGCGGCACTCGCTCACGTAACCGAGCGCGGCCGTATTCGAACTGTCCGGAACTGAGATCACAATCGGATCCTTGTCGCCTTCGCCGACGAGTGGTACCGGCGCGTCGTGCGCGAGCTGCTTGCCGATCTTCCGCCGAACCTTGTCGACGTTCTCGCCGAAGATCTTCGAGTCGGGCCGCGAGAAGTACACGAACTCGAACACGCACTGGCTGACGCCGTGGCGCTGCGGTAGGTACAGGCTCTCAAATTCGCCGGTGACGCAACCTTCGCGATTGATAATTAGGATTTCGCCGGGCTCAATATCGCGGATGTATGTCGCGCCCATCATGTCGAACGCGCACGTTTCGCTCGCCACGCAGTACGCGCGGCCGCCGCTTTCGCTGCCTTCATCAACATAGCCGAGAGCCAGCGGACGGAAGCCGTTGGGATCGCGAATGGCGATCAACGAGTCATCCGTCAAAATCACGAGCGAGAATGCGCCTTCAATCTGCGTGAGCGCGTCGAAGATCTGATCGATCTGCTTGCGGCGGCGGCTCTGCGCAATCAAATGCAGGATAAGCTCGCTGTCACTCGTAGTCTGGAACAACGTGCCGCGGTCACTGAACGAACGCCGGAGTTCGCGCGAGT
>CAZRTY010000329.1:0-1240 GCA_964603055.1 uncultured Rhodothermales bacterium
CGAGATCCGAGTGCCATCAATCGAGATCTCTCCACAGGTTGGGGAGGAACCGGTAGTAGAGCAGGTGCCGCCAGGTTGCCCAGTCGTGCCCGCCATGTCCGCCTTCATAGTACTCGTGCTCGATATTGTGGTTATCGAGTGCCTCCCGTAGCGCAGCCACACGATGATTGAAGAAGCCATGCGCCTCTTTCGACCCCTGACCGATGAATAGATAGTCGACCTTGTCGTTGACATCTGGATCGGTCAGAAAGCTCGCGAGCGACGTCTCGGCATCACCATCGCCGGCGCTGAGGATGCCGAAGTTCGCAAACAGATCAAGCGATCGGAAACCGATGAACATGCTGTGCCGGCCACCCATCGAGAGGCCGGAGATTGCTCGGCCTCGCGGTGTTGAGATCGTGCTGTACTCAGAGTCGATCAGCGGGATAACATGATCCCGCAGCTCCTGCTCAAAGAGATCGAAGGTGAGCTCCGTATGCTGAGGATGGTTCCGGTGAACGATCTGGTTGTTCGGAACCGCGATGATCATGGGCTCTGCCTTTCCTTCATGCAGAAGATTATCCATGATGAAGTTGACTCGGCCGTCATAGATCCAGTTCGAGGGAAGCTCGCCGCTGCCGCCAAGGAGATACAGCACCGGGTAGTCGCGGTCGTCATCGTAAGCCGGAGGCGTGTAGACGTACAGCTCGCGCGGACCCTGCGTCACGTCTGAGTGATACACGTGCCTGGTGACATTGCCGTGTAGAACGTCCTTCGCGTCATAATATGTGGGCGCCTCACCATGCACGACCAGCTGGCTGTACGGTGGCATCGCTGTAAAGGCTGCGTACGTATTGTTCGGGTCCGCCATCTGCACGCCGTCCACAACGATGTGATAGGCGTACATGTCGACGGCGAGAGGCCCGATCGTCAATTCCCACACGCCGTCTTCTTTGCGCTCGAACGGGATGGGTTCGTTGCCAAGATCATTCACCGTGTGGATCGTCCCCGGCGGCAGGTGCACGGTACTCGCCGCTGGAGCCACGATCCGAAACGTGACGGTGCGGTCGGCGTGCACCTCAGGCGAATTAATACGGGCGCTGAAGGGCGTGAGACCCTCGGTATCCTGCTGCGGATTAAAATCCAGGTTGACGTTTGCCTGTTGACCGGCCGCGGGATTCGTCAAAGCCAGAATAAGAACCGCGGCAAGTGCGGCTACCCGGGTAGACGCGAGCATTGCATGAGGGTTGGGCATCGGGTA
>CAZRTY010000329.1:1340-2540 GCA_964603055.1 uncultured Rhodothermales bacterium
GCCACTTACAACCCGTCCGCACAAATCTGCCCGGTGATCTCGCCGGTAACGCTGCCGAACGGCGTCGTTTGAAATGTCGGATCCGTGATCGTGGCGGTGCCCTTGTTTACGAGCGTGCCGCTGGCGTTGGCGAACGTGCCGGTGCCGCCGACGACCGTCATGACATCTTCCACATGGCAGGCAGTGGGGTCGCCGTTGACGGGCTCGCACACGGCCTCGTCCTCGGTCCAGAAGGCATTCCCGTCGGCGTCGACGAAGTAATGAACGAGCTTCCAGTGCTGCGTACCCGGGCTGCCGTCGCCGGGGTCGGTCAGGACGGACGAAAGTGTGCCTTCGATCTCACCGAGATCCACCCAGGACGGCAGTGCACCTGCGCCGGTAACGTCAACCGGAGCCGGAATCACAACCGGAAATCCAAGATCGGTAGCCGCCGTGCCGCTGATCTCGATGCAGGGCTCAGACATCTCGCTGCCGGTGCTGCACGCGACGAGCACGAGAAGGAGAGATACGATGCGGGTTAATACGACAGGTGTTTTCACGGCGAGCCTCTGCGTTTGGTTTTTCTGTATTGATGATCCCGATAAACGGCTTCTTACCTATCGAAATTTCCCGGTCCCGAGTATCAGCGGGCAGTGTCGAGTGTTGAGGTGCGGGGGGGGCGCTCTTTCCCCCGAAGCTTCATTCGCGGATGGAATCCGGCTGACGGACATTGATGTTGACGGAATTCCCACTGAAGCCTCAAAGGTGCCATGCCACGTTCAGTCTATCCGATCGCGTTTCTCGTTTTTTCGGCGATGTTGCTCTCTGCGTGCTCATCGAGCGACGCGCGGTCGCACGACCTGGTGATGTACAAGACACCATCTTGCGGATGCTGCGAGTTCTGGGCCGTGCATCTCGAAGAAAACGGCTTCAATGTGAAGAGGGAGGACCTGAATAACCTGGCGCTGACGAAGATGCAGCATGGCATACCGTCACACCTGAGTTCGTGCCACACCGGCGTCGTGGAAGGTTACGTCGTCGAAGGCCACGTCCCGGCGGACGTGATCGACCGAATGCTCAGGGAGCGTCCGGACATTCGCGGGCTGGCCGTCCCGGGAATGCCAATCGGATCTCCGGGGATGGAAGGGCCGAATCCACAGCCTTACGATGTGCTGGCGTTGATGAACGACGGCTCGACGCAGGTCTATGCGACGAGGTGAG
>CAZRTY010000330.1:0-2539 GCA_964603055.1 uncultured Rhodothermales bacterium
TCGACATCTTCTTTGGGGATGACGCCAAGCTCCGACCAGGCGGCGCATGCGGCCAGCTCTACGTCGAGCCAGCTCTGAAATTGTGCTTCCTCACTCCATAGCGCCGCCATCTCAGGGCGCGTGTACCGATCGATCATTCAGCCGGGTAGTTTGCGTAAACCGTTGTCGTCAGGCCGCGAAGTTATCCCTTCTTCCCCACAACAGGTAATGCCGATCGATAATCCACAGAGGCTTATCGGACGGCGCCTCGAAATGGTGAGCAGATCGCTCAGAGGTTTTCCCGCTTGTCGCGCAAATACTTGTTCAGCAGCACGCGAGCGCGGAAAATGTGCGCCTTGACCGTGCCAAGCGGCAGATCCAGCTCCGTCGCGATCTCCTCGTACGCTTTCTCCTGCTGATGCCGCATCACGATCACGCGGTAATACTTTTCAGGAAGCGCATCGATTGCCTCCTGGATCAACGCATTCCGCTGGTCGGACACGATGTGCCGATCGGGCCGATAGGTTGTATCGGGCAACTCAAACTCGATCTCGCCATCCTTCGTCTTGATCGGATTGTCGATCGAAAACGTCTGAAGCTTCTTCTTACGCAGGAAGTCGATCGCATGGTTGGTCGCGATCTTATACAGCCAGGTCGAGAAGGCGTACTGAGTCGAGTAGGAGCCCAGCGCCGAGAACGCCTTGATGAACGCTTCCTGGACGAGGTCGTCGACCTCCTGCTTCGTCCGCACCACGCGCAGCACATGGTGATACAGCGCGCGCTGGTACTTATCCATCAGCGCCTGATACGCAGCCTGGTCGCCCGCGAGCGCACGCTCAACGAGCTCACGGTCTTCGGTGCTGGATTTCGACGGGGCTTCCGGCGCGTGCGAGTCGGACATTAATTGGAGCCTGGAGTGCAGACGAGATCAGATTCGTCAATATAACAATCGATAGGCGAGCTGATCCAACGCCGCCACTGTTTCCGAGGAACCATCGTCAATCATTTCCGCCCACCAACATGTCGACATAGCTTCGATCCAGCAAGTCACCTTCCGCGATTTCAAACGCCTCCATCAGCCGCCTCGCCTCCTCCCGCGCTGCCGCCTCGTCATTCCCCTCATCCATCACCACCTCGAACTCGAGGAACGTGCCGAGATCCTCGACCTCATCCAGGTGGATGCGCGTCCTTCCCACCAGAAATACCAGCCGTCGTTTACGTACGACGCCGGCCGCCGGGAGCACGGCGGAGAGAATCGCATGCATTGCCTCGGGCTCGGACGTCGGCGCGATGGTATAGTCGGACGGCCGTGGTTCGTGCCCCTCGGCGCGCCGATACCAGATGAGCTCGCCTCTGCGCTCCGCGCGCTCGCCGGCGAAGACGCGCAGCTTCAGCTTCCCGGTCTTCGTCGCAAAGAAATAATCTGCCTGATCCAGGACTTCCGGAGGTCCATCGGCGAGACCTGCCGCCGTCTCACGCGCCCGGCCGGTGTCGTGGAGCCGAGCCTTTATTTCGATGTTGCGAGCCACGTTTGATGCGGGATTAGCGTCTGTCTGTTGTTGGTTTGGGGAGGGAGGCTGCGCACTCAATAGCCGCTGATAAATCCGACGTTATCGCCGCATGCGCGCGCTGTGCCACCTAATTCAGTGGCGCCACGCTCATGCGAACGCACTCCTCCCCGGCGACGAGAGGCACCGCTCACCCGCGGCCGATTCGCTTGAGCACGAACCGCGCGTCGAACCGGCCGCCGGCATGCTTCCGGCAGCAATCGGCGCAAGCACGAGCCTTGCGAGCACGTCGTGGGATGGCGTACACGCGCCCGCAACCCGGGCACTGAGCATCAGCCCCACTGGATGGCTTCGCCGCTCGCGCAACCGGCTTGTCGGTAATTGCATCGCGCAGCTGCAAGAGAAAGCGCTCATCAAATCGACCACCCGCATATCGGCGGCAGCACGCGGTACATGCGCTCCGGCGCGATGGCCGGCGGTAGTACGGCGCCCGTGATCCACACGACGGGCAAACCGCCCAGTACTTTGGCGGAGGCATGTCCACATCATCCGCGCGGAAACACGGCTTCGGCTCGATCCCCACCCGCCGGCACGCCTGGGCCCACTTCGGCCCGTGCCCCGCCCGCGGACCTGCCAGCGCATGAGCGATCTCATGAAGCACCGTCTCGCGGCATTCCGGCTCGTCGTTCAACAGCACCAACGGCTTCGAAAGAGATATCACCTTCCGGCCGAAATGACATAATCCGAAGCGTGTCGACGCTCGGTCGAATTCAAAACTCCATCCGCGCTCCAGTAGGCCATAGGCCTCCATTTTCCTGAGCGCATATGCTTTCAGAACCAGCGGATCCATCTATTGGTGGTGAAAATGGAACCAAATAGCAGCAGACCGTAACATCTAACCTACAATATTTTCACTGGAGGGAGGACGTTACATGACGACGTACATCTTGCTTGGTAATGGTCGCAACCTGTTTGTGTTCGACTACGGCCGCTTCGGGACAGGTACTGCACCCTTCACCGGCGATGCCGAGGACGTCAAGAAAAACTGGGAG
>CAZRTY010000331.1:0-2520 GCA_964603055.1 uncultured Rhodothermales bacterium
GAGCAGTTGCAGGCCTCGAGCTCTGGGGTGACGGCTCGCTTACAGTATCCGCTCAGCTAAAACGTCACTCGGGCGGAAAGGGCCGGGCCGGCTGGAGTCATCCGCGCGTTGAGGTTGAGGGCCGACTGGTTCCGGAGCGGGACTTCAGCGATCAACGCGTCGAGGTAGCCGTACGTCCAGAAGCCCGCGGCGGAGGTCAGGAACGCGTAGTGCCATACGTCAGCATCGCGCAGGAAGGGGGCATCGCTGTCCTCTCCGGCGCGGTCGGCCATGATGATGGCTCCAGCGACGGAAGCCAGGAAGCCCACGGTGATGGCCGTCCCGCGATCGGTGTGGCCCTTGTAGCGTTGCCCCCAGCCGGGCAAAAGCGCCGAGCGAAGTGCCGCCGCCGGACGAGGATCGCTCAACACGATGTACCGAGGTGACATCGACGGCCTGTCTGCGACGGCCTCACTGGCGGACTGCCTGATCTCATCGAAGAACGCCATCGCACGTGGCGGAAACAGCACAGGGTCGAGCGTGAGATCGGGCGCGAGGGACGTCGCCAGCAGGAACTCATCGCGGGCCTGGTCCGGCTCCTGCCGGACGAAGTGAATCAGCGACAGAAGCAGGTGTATTTCCGCAAGCTCAGCCGCGTCGTAGACCTCCCCGCGGTCGATCGCGTCGCGTGCCAGGTCTGCGGCTTCGTCGTACTGCAGACTGCGGTACAGCTCACGAACGGCCTCAGCAACGCTCTCGTCCTGTGCATATGCGGCCTCTGCCGCAAGCCCGCTCAATAGAAGGATGGCAAATATCAGTCGTCTCATGGTACCCGAAATTTGCGGGCAATCTACGACATCAGATCCACCTTAATGCCGTCTTCGGGCAGGATTGCATTCAGGCTTGAAGAAGCCTCATTTGCCTGTTGCGACAAGGAAACGACGCGCGGGATGCGCGATGCGGTGCCCACCTGCCAACGTTAATCCCCCAACAACTCGTAGAGGTTATAACGCAGCGTTTTCCTCTCGCCCGCATCGACGGAGACGGTGGTATGATAATCACCCAGCTCCGGGTGGCGGAGGAGCAGCCGGTGATTACCCGGTGTCAGGATGAACGGCTCCGTCTGAGGAGGCACGGTCTCCCGCTCTCGCCCGTCGATCCATACCGACGCCCACGGACTGACCTCGACGGTGAGGCGCCCGACGTTGTCCCACATCGAAATGAACAGCTCGGTTGTCTCGCCGGGTCTGACCTGAACTTGCTGCTGATGCGACGGGAAATCCGGGTGCAGCAACACCAGTCGGTGTGCTCCAGCAGACTTCAAGATCGCGTCCGTAAGTGGTGTGCGCCCGAGCGTGTCATCCCCGATCACGACCACAGCGCGAGGATCCGTACGGATACGCAGCCAGCCCGTCGTAGGCGCATCAACGCGTGGCGGCAGCGGCATGAGGCCGGCATTCGCTACGCTGTCATCGAGATCATCATCGTCTGCGCGGCCGAACGCCGTATCGTCAGATGGATGGAGCCAGAGCGGATACTCGGTGCCTTGCGCGAGGCGGTCGCCGGGCGCGAGGTCGTCGTAAATGCCTCGCGGCCAGAAGATGAACGCGATCGCCAACGCCACGGCGACCATCATGGCTGCGGCAAACGCCGTGGGGACGACGCGGCGGGGCCGCCCAGATGAAGACGTCGTCTCGCGATCACGAACTGCCGCCGGCTCTCCATCGTCATGATTCGCCGCATTTCGTTCATCGACCGGACGGTACGAAGATCGATCATCGATGAATGCACTCAGATCGGCCGCGTCGATATGGACGGGAAGCGAGTTGAGGTAATCCGTCGTCTCAGCCTCGATCTCTTTCCACGATGCGTAGCGGTCCTCCGGGTGGCGCGCGATCAATTTCCCACAAACAACAACAGACTCGGCAGGCAACGACGATCGAGCGGCCAATGCCGGCACAGGATCGTAATGCAGGATGTTCTCGAAGATCTCCGTGGTATCACCGCCGAGGAACGCTCGCCTTCCCGTCAGCATCTCGTAGAACGTGGCGCCAAGGCTGAAGAAATCGGAGCTTGGCGAGGGCGCCACGCCAGTGATCTGCTCCGGCGCGAGGTATGGCATGGTGCCGCGAACTTCCGGATGGGCATCGCCAATAGACGCCATCCCAAAATCGCCCACCTTGATGAGTCCATCGTGCGAAATCAGGATATTCGCCGGCTTAATATCACGATGGATAATCCCCCGATCATGTGCGGCGCCGAGCCCACGCGCGATCTCCCTCAACACGTAAAAAGCCAGCTCAACCGGCAGCGGACCGGCATCGAGCAGCTCGGCCAGATCTACGCCCTCCACATACTCGGCTACGAGGTAGGGCGAAACGTCGTCCTCGCCGTATGCAAAGATGGCAACGACGTTAGGATGCTGGATGCGCGCTACAAGACGCGCCTCATCTTTAAATCGCTGGTCAACGCCTTCGTCGAGCGCCACGTCGGCACGGAGACGCTTGAGTAGAACGAACCGGTCGAGCGACTGCTGATAAC
>CAZRTY010000332.1:0-2508 GCA_964603055.1 uncultured Rhodothermales bacterium
CGTCCTTCCGGCCCTACCCCGTGGCGGATCGCACGCACCCAATCCGCATCCGTATAGCCACGACCGATGCCACCCTCGCCGGCGGTAAGGTTCGTCGCGATGAGGCGGCCCATCGCAGGATCATCGAGAAACACGCCTCCCCCGTAATCCTCGCCGTGGCAATCCGTACACCCTCGAATACGGGCAGCGTGATGACCACGCTCGATCGCACTCGAGTCTGAATGGATCGCTACATCCAGTAGTGCAATCTGATGGAGCTTATTAATCCTACTTGAACTGGCGAGGTAAATGACAGCGAATGCGGCAATAAACAGGACAACAAATCCGCCGAATCCAATTCCAACCCACTTCGCAAATCGTTTCATAAGTCATGGGCGCCATCGTGGCGAGGATATGATTTTATCCTCGTACGGTACCGCCGCCGTTTAAAACAAGAAAGGGGCGACTGAAATTATCAGCCGCCCCTCTATATGTCTCATGCGTCTTTTCTACCGTCGGCACAAGTCACCCGGCACGTCGACGTCGTAGAAGAAGTCAGCGCTATCGATGAAGACGTCTCTCGACTCCGTGTCTTCGGGAGTGATGAGCGTGACGCGATAGTTCTGATTGAGGTACATGCCCGGCACTTCGAGCGACCCACCAATGACGCGGCCATGTTCGTCGACGCGCCAGTCGGGCGTGCCGGCCGTGACTCCGGCGCCTGGCTCACCGACGCGCTTGTACTTGAGCGTCGCATTGAACGGCGGCTGGAGACGCAGTGTGCACGAGAAGTCGACGGTCACGAGGACATCCGTCGGCTGCGAGGTCGGCGCGGGAAGGCTGATCGTCTCCACACCGCCGCATGTAGGCGTTACCCGCTGCGTGACGACTCCGCCATCCGGCGTTCTGATGTCCAGACTGAACGCAGCGCCGTCCGGCATCCCGTTTAACGTGACACGATCCTTGCCGGCGGGGATGTCAACGCGGCGACGGAATCCGCCGTCCTCACCCGTTACGGTCACCACGAGCGAGCCGCGATGGCCGTTGCGCTGGACAACCAGATCCCAACCTTCGCATGCGTCTGTAAGAGAACCGATGGCGTGGAAGCCAGTCGAGGTCGACGAAAACGCCACCGTGTTCGTCCCGGAGGCTTTGCCTGCAGCCGCATCGACTTTCGCCGTGGCGATCGCCTTCCAGACGCCGCGTTGTGCGTCGAAGTGAAGAACGGATAGCTCGTCGCCCGCTGCATAAGGAGCTTTCGTCACCGGATTAGTGCCTGATTCGGGAAGCTCGATTACATGACGAACGGGGTTCTCGAATCGAGCGGCAGCCCGACCATCCGCGCCCGTCGCACCGACGTTGACAAAGCCTGCCGTCATGATGCCGGCACTGCGCCTGCCCCGGTCGTCTTCCACCTGAGGCCCGTTGAATCCACCAGGGAATGCGGATAGCGAGGCGGAGGCACGCGGACTGTAGTAAGAAAGAGAGGTCCGGATCTGGCCGCTGAGCGCACGTCCATCGGCATCGAGGAGGCGATTCTGTGCGTCGATCTCGACGCGAGCCGAGGCACCAGACGTCTGCTCCGGCGCCGTCTCGACGGCCGTCGCTTCAATGCGTCCATCAACAGAGTTCTGCACGACTTCCTGTCTCGCCGTTCCCGTAACCGTCCGGTTCTTAGGCGTCAGGTAGAGATCGAAGGAGTTTTCGCCGGCCGACGTGATGACCAGCGGCACAATTGCGTCTTCGTAGCCGTTGGCGCGCGCCAGAACATTCACCCGCACCGGTGCTTGGGGCGAGGCATGAACGCCCGCCGAAACGCCGACACCGAAGAATCCGCCCTTAACCGACATCGACGACACGGGGTCGCTGTAGTAGTCGATCAAGAGTGATGCGTCGTCACCCTCGAATGTCACTTCGACGTTGGCCGTCACCGGCTCATCGGTCTCGGCGTCGAGAATGTTGCCGATGGCGTACGTCTCGATCTCCTCGAGTTGGATGATGAGGTCAAAATTGTCCGTAGCGTCTCGAACGGCGTCAATATCGCAGCCGGTGAGCACGAACAATCCAATGAGTAATCCTGCAATCGAACGCTTCATATCAACATGTATCACAAATTGGGGTGGTCGGTCAGATACGGACGCTGAAGCCGATCGCAACAACGGGGTACCATTTGAACGAGTAGAAAGCCGCTTCGAGATCGGCAGCTTGACCGGCCGTCGGCGCGATCATGCCGTGTCCGTGCATGCTCAGCGACGGCGCGTCGGTGTAGAGAAAGCCAAGGTCGAAGGTGGGCGTAATCCGGCCGGTCGACGGGTTGCCAAGACCGAGCCCGAGGTAGGGCTGCAGACGGTTACCATGGCGGATCTTAGCGTCGATCGAGCCAATCCGCTCGGGTGAGAACGTCTTGCCTTCGATGGTATAGGCTTCCGTCGGCATCACCACCGACGTGATGTTATTGTTGTTGTAAACGAGGCCGCCCGAGAGCCGCAGCACTTTGGAGAACGGCAGGTAATCCACGAGCAGTGACCC
>CAZRTY010000333.1:0-2495 GCA_964603055.1 uncultured Rhodothermales bacterium
AAACGGCTCCACCAGTCGCCGTTCATTGAGGAAAGTGGTTGCATAGCGATACTGATTTAAAGCGGTCCTGTTAAGCAGTCCAGCACGCGGATGTTCGCACTTCGATACCGGCTATCCTGCCATCACTGATATGCAACCCGCGAGCCGAGCCAACGCTCCACTTCTTCGACGCTCATCCCCTTGCGCTGGGCATAATCTTCGACCTGATCGCGGTCGAACGTTCCGGCGTCGTAGTACGAGGCATCCGGATGTGCGAGATAGATCCCCGATACCGATGCAGCAGGATACATCGCCAGCGATTCGGTGAGGCGGATGCCGGTGTTTCGCTCAACATCGAGGAGATCCCAGATCGTGCGCTTCTCGGTATGGTCGGGACAAGCGGGATACCCCGGCGCCGGCCGGATGCCTCGGTAACGCTCGCGGATGAGCGAATCGTTGTCGAGCTCCTCATCCGGCGCATATCCCCACAAATCTCGGCGGACAACCTCGTGCAGGTACTCCGCAAACGCCTCCGCGAGCCGGTCGGCAACGGCCTTCGCCATGATCGAGCTGTAGTCGTCATGGTCCGCCTGATAACGCGCAACGAGCGCGTCGAGTCCATCGCCAGACGTTACTGCGAAGGCGCCACAGTGATCGCGCAGACCCGACTCGAGCGGTGCCACGTAGTCAGCAAGCGCCCGGTTGGGGCGGCCCGGGGTCTTCTGCGTCTGTTGACGTAACGTATGGAATGTGGCCGCCGGCGTGTCCGAGCCGTTCGTGTACAGCACAATATCATCCCCCTGGCTGTTGGCGGGCCACAATCCGACGACGCCGTGCGCGCGGAGCAAGCCGTCGCGCTCAATCTCATCGAGCATCCGCTGCGCGTCCTCATAGACGCGCCGAGCTTCGGGCCCGACGCCCTCCCGCTCAAAAATGTCGGGGTAGCGTCCCTTCAGCTCCCACGTGATGAAGAAGGGCGTCCAGTCGATGTACTTGCGGAGTGTCGAAATTGGGACGTCACGAAATACGTGCACGCCCGGCTTGTTGACGGGTTCGAGCGGGATGTCCGTCCACTCGCACGCATAGCGGTTCGTGCGCGCGTCCTCAAGGGTGAGGTAGGTCTTCGTCTGGCCGCGCGAGGCATGGCGCTCGCGCACCTTGTCGTACTCGTCCACCACGCCCTGCAAAAAGTCGTCTTTGCGAGTGGATAGCAGATTGCTCACTACGGATACACTTCTGGACGCATCCAGCACGTGTACAACGCCATTATCATATCGCGGCGCGATCTTGACGGCGGTGTGCAACTGCGACGTCGTCGCTCCGCCGATGAGCAGCGGCAGATTCATGTCGAGGCGCTTCATCTCAGATGCCACATGTACCATCTCGTCGAGCGACGGCGTGATCAGGCCGCTGAGTCCGACGACGTCGACCTCACGTTCGACGGCCTCCTTGAGGATCTTCTCCGCCGGAACCATCACCCCGAGGTCGATCACATCGTAGTTGTTGCAGCCGAGCACGACGCCCACGATGTTCTTGCCGATGTCGTGCACATCGCCTTTGACGGTTGCCAGCAACACGCGGCCACGTGGACCGGATTCAGCGCGTGCAGCCTTCTCTTCTTCGATGAATGGAATCAGATAGGCGACTGCCTTTTTCATCACGCGGGCGCTCTTGACCACCTGCGGGAGAAACATCTTACCGCTGCCGAAGAGATCGCCGACCACGTTCATCCCATCCATCAAGGGGCCCTCGATGACGTCGAGCGCGTACTTCAGCTTCTGCCGTGCCTCTTCGGCGTCCTCCTCCACGAAGTCGACAATGCCGCGGACGAGCGCGTGCCGCAGCCGCTCCTCCACCGTCTCAGACCGCCACGCCAGCTCTGCCGCGGCTTCCTCCTCATTCTTGCCCACATACGAATCGGCCAACTCAACCAGTCGCTCGGTGGCATCTGGCCGGCGGTCAAAGAGCACGTCCTCAACATGCTCGAGGAGTACCGGATCGATCTCATCGTAGACTTCGATCTGGCCGGCGTTCACGATGCCCATGTCCATGCCGGCCTCGATGGCGCGGTATAGAAATGCCGAATGCATGGCCTCGCGCACGCGTTCGTTCCCCCGAAACGAGAACGACAGGTTAGAGACACCGCCCGAAACACGCGCGCCCGGCAGGTTCTGCTTAATCCAGCGCGTGGCCTCGATGAAGTCGATCGCGTAGCGGTTGTGCTCGGCAATCCCCGTGGCGATCGCGAAGATGTTTGGATCGAAGATGATGTCCTCGGGGGGGAAGCCGACTTCCTTCGTCAGCAAGTCGTACGCGCGGCGGCAGATTACCTTGCGTCGATCGAGCGTATCGGCCTGCCCTTCCTCGTCGAATGCCATCACGATGACGGCCGCGCCATAGCGGCGCACCTTCCGTGCATGATCAAGGAATTCCTCTTCCCCTTCCTTCAGCGAGATCGAGTTCACGATCCCCTTGCCCTGCACGCACTTGAGTCCGGCTTCGATGACTTCCCACTT
>CAZRTY010000334.1:0-2487 GCA_964603055.1 uncultured Rhodothermales bacterium
CCGGAGCTCCGTTCTTTTGCGGAGGATGAGAACTCCCGAAGGGGTTCGACACGAGCGAGCGCAGCGAGCGACTGATGGAGGCGCCGCAGGCGCCGGAATAATCTTCCCGGCCATGCCATCGAAGCCTCGGTCACGATTTGTGGTCGAGGCTTCTGTTGTTTTAGCGGCTGAGCGAACGCGGGGCGGAGGTTCGCCACGAGACGCGGCGCAGCCGGCTCGACTGGCACAGGCGCCGCCAGGCACCGGAGTAGTCTTTCGGGGCGTTCATTTGTGGAGGATGAGAACTCCCGAAGGGGTTCTACACGAGCGAGCGCAGCGAGCGACTGATGGAGGCGCCGCAGGCGCCGGAATAATCTTCCCGGGCACGCAGATCAAGGCGCGGTGGACATGAGTCCGTCGCGCCTTTGTTCGTTTTAGGGCGGCTGAGGCTCCCGAGGTGGGAGTTCGACACGAGACACGGCGCAGCCGGCTCGACTGGGACAGGCGCCGCCAGGCATTGACGTTAGTCTTCCCAGGAATAACTAACGTGCGCCTCCAGGGAGGAGCCAATTACTCTAGATCGTTGAAAAGGACCGTGCTGTCCCTGGTCCAGCGTACTGGCACAGCTACAGCTGCAGGAACTGCGGCTATTTCGGCCGCATCTGAGGCCGCTAATGTGTTTCTTGAGGAGGAGCGAAGGTAAACAACACTGAGGGTTCAGAATGCAGAATCTTGGAATGGTTGTGCTTTTGACATCTGTGATAGGACTGGCATTATGCATTCACTTTCGGAGAGAGTTTAACCATTGGAATGAACAGCCTATTGCTATGAAGACGATTCTATTCGTGATTGCCATAAATACAGCGGGAGCAGTAGTTGGTGCACTTGTTGTTCTGAGTTCTTACCTGTAACCGTGTAGCAAGCCTCCCTTCGACCCCGCGCTTCGTTGGATTGAAGCAGTCCCTCCAGCCTCCGGCCGTCAGACGCGAGCAATGAGACGGCCAGCGCCCCCACGTGCTGGCCACGTTTACCTTCGGTGACACGAGCAATGCGACTGATCGAAGATAATCTCGCTGCGCTCGATTGCGGGGCAGGTACCTCACTGCGACCCTTTCCCGCTGTCCGGTAGCGAGGGTGCTGAAATCGACCGAAGGGAGATTCACGACGCGAAGCGGAGTAAACATCCTCACACCGTCCGGCGAGGTGATCGGGCGGATGACGACGGGCGGTGCGGCCAGCTACTACCTCAAGGATCATCTCGGCTCCGTGCGGGCCGTGGTCAATGCCAGCGGCACGGTTCTGGAAACCCGCGACTACTATCCCTTTATTCCGCTTCGCTCCATCAGTCGGCCTGCGGCCTCGTGTGGCCTTGAGACGCCGGGCCGCAGCTACCCTCGGGCACGAAGGCGAAGGAGAACTTCATGGGCCATGAACTCGACGCCGAGAGCGGCCTCGTCTACGCCGGCGCCAGATACTACATGCCGAACATCGGACGGTGGACGAGCGTGGATCCGCTGCCGGAAAAATTCCCGGCCTACATTCCGTATAATTACGTGGCGAACAATCCTTTACGCTACGTAGACCCTATATGCATTATATATTGACGGCCATCGCGGTCACGCTGCTATCCGCGCTGGTAGATATTCCTGTGAAGGATGTTGATCCTGTGGGGTCTTACATTAGCGAAGATTCACTGCGAGTGCTGATGTTAGAAGAAGGCGGGTCCTATGTGCTGCGATCGACAGATTTGTCAGAGCGAAAGAAGAGGCGGAGTCCAATATACACGCCAGAACATTGGATACTGAGCTATGGGTCATGGTGGCAAGATGGTTCTTTTGTGGTGTTGAATGTGAGCGGTGAGGTGATGGGTCATTATATTGATATGCAGTTCGTTGATAAAGTGACGGATTCGGATAGCGTTTCATTCACCTTTGAAAGCCCATGTATATCAGATGAGGCTTGTCGAAGCGAATATTCGTGTGAGATTTGGGTGGATGGTTCACGTGGGAATCCCCACCAGTTCGATTGCGTCTCCTTTGTACTCCCAAAGGATGAAGTATCCATTTATCGTGATTTTCGATTCGTCGCAGTGCCTCAAGCGTTAACGAGGCGTCCTTATACCATTCAGCTTAATAGTCTTCGCTCGATTCCGAGAAGTCGTCGGGGATTTCAAAGTAATGAGTTCGTGGTTCGGTTAGATAAGTTCACTCCTGAGTATATCTACTATATACGCTTCTTAAACGAATACATGCCGATCGACGATGCAGGGAATATTTACGTAAGAGGAGTGCGGTACACGAAAATGGACGAGTAGTTTGCTTGATAGCCCCCTCTATATTTCCGCCGTCCTGTGCGTGCACTGAAATCGACCGAAGGGAGATTCACGACGCGAAGCGGAGTAAACATCCTCACACCGTCCGGCGAGGTGATCGGGCGGATGACGACGGGCGGCACGGCCAGCTACTACCTCAAGGATCATCTCGGCTCCGTACGCGCCGTGGTCAATGC
>CAZRTY010000335.1:0-2482 GCA_964603055.1 uncultured Rhodothermales bacterium
TTCGACATCCGCTTCGTGCGCGTCGGCGCGCCGTCGCTCGAAGATCAGGCCGCGCAGCAGGGCGACCGGCTCTGGGAGCGCGATCCCGACCGATGCTGCTTCATCCGTAAAGTCCAGCCACTCCGCCAGTTTCTGGCAGGCCGCAAGGCATGGATCACCGGCATCCGCCGCGACCAGTCGCACCTCCGCGCCGTTGCCGATGTGGTGGGATGGGATAAGGCGAACAAGCTCGTAAAGGTGAATCCGCTCGCGCTCTGGACAGAAGACGATGTCTGGTCCTACATCCATCTGAACGAACTCCCTTACAATCCGCTGCACGACGCGGGCTTCCCCAGCATCGGATGCATGCCCTGCACGCAGGCCGTGGCACCTGGCGAAGACCCGCGCGCCGGCCGCTGGCGCGGACGCGCCAAGACCGAGTGCGGTATCCATCTCAAAGCCTGAACCAGGCCGTTCAGACCACCGACATGAATGTTTATCCGATCTTTCTGAACAACCTTTCCGGCCGGCGCTGTGTGGTCATCGGCGGAGATCACGAAGCCGAACGTAAGGCTCTCGAACTGGTCGATTGCAACGCGTCGGTCGAAGTTGTGGCGCCGGAGGCCACGCGCCGTATCGCAGCGTCGGATGCAGCCGGTAGTCTGACCTGGCACCGGCGAGACTACGTTGTAGGCGATCTCAAAGACGCCTTCCTGGCAATTGTGAGCGAGACTAATCCGGCACGGACCGCGCCCATTTACAAGGAGGCGATGGCGGAGAAGGTGCTGTTCAACGCGATGGATGACGTCGACCACTGCACGTTCGTCGCCGGATCCGTGGTCAGGCGCGAGCAGCTGGTGGTGGCGATTTCAACGAGCGGCGCTGCGCCCGCACTGTCGGTACGCATGCGGCAGGAGATGGAAGACCGCTACGGGCCTGAATTCGCGACCTTCCTTCGGATCATGAAGGCGCTTCGCGCGCCGATGGCTGCGACCTATCCTGAGTTCAAGACGCGTAAACGGCTGTGGTACGAAATCGTCGATGGCGACGTCCTCGACCTGCTCGCCCACGGCCTTCACCAAGAGGCGCTGGATCGAGTGGAGTCCATCACGGGACTTCGGCCCGACGTTGAACTTGAAGCACCTGAGGACATCCCCGCCTAACCGTTAAAGGCAGTATCCCGGATTATTAGGATCGAGGTAGCAGGCATCCGATTGAAACTGACGCCCTAGCCGGAGCTCGGCGTCGAGTTCGTCCATAAATGTATTCACCGCCTCCTGCCCTTCGGCCTCTTGCGAGCCATCGGTGATTTCGACGGCGCCGTTGTCTCCCTCCACCACACGAAATGCGACGACGAGATCTCGCAGCCGCTGTTCGACTTCGTCTGCAAACTTCGATTCCTGTGGACGTCGTAATTCGATCATCGATCTGTGTGTGCTGACTAAAAGATCTAACTGCGTGGCTTAAAACCTTAGAAGGAACGCCCGATAAGACCCGTCGATCCCGATTGTAGCAGCCGCGGCACGTTGGGCGGGACCCTCTTCCGGCAACTGTGGGTTCTCGAATCCGGTAACCCAATTTCTCCTTCTTACCGATGAAAGAACCATACGGCGACCGGATTCGGGTCGCAGCGGCGCAGTACTTCGTGCGGACCATCCACGCCTACGAGCAATTTGAGGATCAAGTATCGGCCGTCGTGGAAACCGCTGCCGATTATCGATGCCGCCTGCTCGTCTTACCCGAGTACTTCACGCTGCAACTGATGTCCCTCGGCGATGTCAAGCGCCCGATCGATGTACAGGTGCGGGATGTCGCGGCGTTCGTCCCTCGGTTCGTTGAAATGATGGAGCGGCTGGCGGTTGACAACGGTCTTTATATCGTTGCCGGCACCATCCCCGTCATCGACGAGGGGAGCGACAACGTGCACAACGATGCGTTTCTGTTCTCTCCCAACGGTGGTTACGGCGTGCAAGGGAAACTGCACATGACGCGCTTCGAGCGGGAAGATTGGAAGGTCGAGCCGCGTTCGGTGCCGCGTGTGTTCGAGACGGATTACGGCAAACTGGCGATCGCCATTTGCTACGATGTCGAGTTTCCGGAGCTTATTCGCGAGATGGCAAGAGCAGGCGCTCACGTTCTCTGTGTGCCGAGCGATACCGACGACCGCCACGGCTTCCTCCGTGTGCGGTATTGTGCTCACGCCCGGACAATCGAGAACCACATGTACGCCATCAACTCAACGACCGTGGGCGGATTGCCGCGCACGCGGGATTTCTCGCTCAACTACGGGCAGGCGTCGATCCTCACTCCGAACGATTTCGCTTTCTCGCGCGATGGCATCATGGCGGAGGGCACCGTCAATACCGAAGATGTCATCATCGGAGAGATCGACATCAAAACGGCGGAAGACGCTCGATCCTTCGGCACGGTATTGCCACTCGATGACAGCCGGCGCACGAAGGAGCTCATTAAGCACATCGAGACCGAGGTAGTATGAGTTCGG
>CAZRTY010000336.1:0-2482 GCA_964603055.1 uncultured Rhodothermales bacterium
CGAACGTATGAAGATCACTGCGGCAGCGTCACATCTCGACTGCCATCTCCTCCAGGAAAGGTCGCCCATCCACTGATCGCATTGCAAAAGCGCGAGGTGCCTGTGCTCACCGCCTGGGCGTGAATGGCAGTCGCAAAATACACTGGCCCGACGTGACAGCGAAGGTTAACGAGCCTTCGGGGGCGAGCGCTCCGGTGCAAAGTACCATGCTCCTCTGGACTACTTAGAGATCATCCGGCGCACGCCTCTTCCTCCCGGCTCCACCAGAGTGAGAGTTGGGCGAGGAAGGCGAGCTGCCAGATCTCTCGGCCGCTTAGATCATCCTTCCTCTCATACAGTCTTCGAAGGTGCGCAGCGTCTACGTAAGGAGAGAGTGTCGCCGATCGTGCCATCGCGTCCTCGAGCAGCTCTCGATCGATCTCGAAGAGCCCATGGTCGAACGCGCGCGCGAGGTTCGTCTTGCCGCTCCGCCAGCGGATGGATTCCGGAACGACGCCCTTCATCGCGAGGCGCATCACCCATCGTGACCAGCCTTTGTTGAAACTAAGCCTCAACGGCATCGACAGGCAGTATTCGATCAGCCGGCGATCCATATACGGATGGCGAACCTCGATGCCGGCCGCCGCCGCATAATGATCCATGATCTCGAGCGACCGAGGGAAGATGTCGGTGCGCAATACTTTCAGTTGCTCCGCCCGTTCGTAGTCGCCGAAATCGTCTTCCTTTTCGTGCATCCGGAGACGCTCCTGGATCTCCCGCCGGTTCAGGAAATCTGCGTTAAGGAAGCTGAGGTCTTCTTCCGGATTCCCGCCGTTAGTGAGTAACCGTTGGAACGGCGCCTTAACCAATCGGCGCCAGTAGCGGCGGTATAGCCGCCTGCCGTTCACCGACAGATCGCGTTGAACAGCAGATACGGTCCGTGCAAAGCCAGCGAAGTTAAGATGGCTCAGGTGTTCGCCCAGAATTGTATCGACATGATGCTGGAGAATCAGCTGTGGATTGGAGAGTTCCACCTGCAGCTTGTGGCGATCTGGCACACCTTCGAGATGCTTCGCCGCCAGTTGCAGCTCGCGCCAGGCGTCTGTCCACCGACCCTCACGGGCCATGCGGAGAAGGATCTCCGGTCCGTGACCGATCGTCGTGTCGCCATCGTAGCCGTCGAGAAGAACACGGACGCCGTTTTCCTGAGCCGTCTGATAACACCGCCACACCATATGGTGGTTGCCGCCGATGTAGGGATCGTCGAGGACCTTGAAGATTGCCGGCAGGATGGTAAGCGGGCCAATGTCGTCGCTGACCGTACGATGTGAGATGATGCCGCCCTGCGCGAGGGCATGATCCATGTACTCACGCTCGTCGCATTCCGGAAAACGATCAAAGACGTTAGAGATCGCGTGCCAGTCCTCACCGTCCGAGAGATCGCGCCCGATGCATGCCACGAAAGTCGAATCCAGGCCGCCGCTCAATTCGGACCCGGTTGAGTGATTGCTCCGCATCCGGCACTTGACCGACTCCCGCATGATCTCGAGCAGCCGCTCGGCATACTCCTCGTCCGAGCCGAGTCGAACAATCTCCTGCGGCTCCAGCGACCAGTATTCCGTCACGCGGACGCCCGTCTGATCGACGCAGAGCGTGTGCCCCGGCGGTAGGCGCCACACGTTTTTATATATGGTGATCTCGCGGTCGCGCTTCGTCTTACCGGTGAGGTACTCGAAGAGGCGAATCTCGTTGATTTCACGCGCCATCCCTCCACACTCGAACAGCGCCTTGATCTCGGTGGCGAACACGAATGTCTTATCCGTCTCGACGTCGCTGTAATAGAACGGCATCACGCCGAGATGATCGCGTGCACAAAAGAGGTGACCGTTTGACCGGTCGAAGACGGCGAACGCGAACGGGCCAAGAAGGTGCTCGGGGCAATCCTCGCCCCACTGTTCATAGGCGGCGAGCACAAGCCGTTCGTCTGAGGCATCGCGCGGAAGGCTGAGTACCGAACAGAGCTCATCTCGGTTATCCAGCCGTACGTTCGCCGTTAACACATGGCGTTCGGTGACGAGGGGAAGCTCCTCGCCGACGGCTTCGGGCGTCGTCCAGAACTGCTGCGCGCCGAGCGCTGCCGAGCCGTCGCTCCACCCGCCCCTGGCGTCCGGGCCACGATGCGTCATCCGATCGAGCATGCGGTCGAGAAGTCCCGGCTCCAGCGAGCCACCGCCATAGGAAAAAGCTCCGCTTATCGCAGACATGCGTATATCATTTGTGCGTTGTGAATCACCCCGGCTAAATCGGAGACGTAATGAGATATGTACCGCTTCGAGGGTTTGTTCTTTTGACCGTTGTAGGATTCGGACTCAAGCTCGAAGGGTGGAAGATAGTTGATCGGCTTGGAATGGCGTTAACGACCGAACCACATACTGAATCGGGGATGGTGACCTCGCGGCCTCTTTCCTTACCACATCCTGAACAGCCTCTCGTCTTCAATCTC
>CAZRTY010000337.1:0-2474 GCA_964603055.1 uncultured Rhodothermales bacterium
TGGCCGACATGTACTTCCTCGAGACCTTCGTTCGTCTGCACCGCATGAGCGAAGGAGTCGGCTACACCGGCATCTCAAACGAACCCGTGGCGCCGGCGATCGCCGCGGCTGATCTCTCGCTCGAGACGGGATCCACCGAGGCACTGGCCGACCTTATGGTTGACCAGCTCCGTCAGGTCATCCAGGAGCGCTTCGACGCTGCCCTTGCATCGAAAGCACATGCCGACCACACGGTCGAAGCCGGCCGGGCGTACGTCCACAACTACGTGCTCTACACGCACCTCATCGAAGAGCTCGATCATCTGATCAAGCACGCCGCCGAGGCCGCCCACGGTGCGGCAACAGCCGGGCATCACCACTGATGCTCCTGCTGACGCACATCTGACTCACGCCGATCATACGCGTAGTCGTTCCAGGGCATACCCGCCCCCGGCAACGGCTGCGCGTTCGGTGCGTTGAACACATCCCTTCAGGTTGGAAGCCAAAGAGGAAGCTTGTGAAACAGCTGATCTACATCGATAACGAAGGCATAACCGACCCGCACACCAACCTCGCGATCGAGGAATACGCCCTTCGGCATCTAAACCCGAGTTACACCTACCTGCTGTTCTACGTCAACGAGCCGTCGATCATCATCGGGCGCAATCAGAACACACTCGAAGAGATCAACCACCGCTACGTCAAAGAGCGCGGCATCCACGTCGTACGTCGGCTCTCCGGCGGAGGCGCCGTCTATCACGATGCCGGCAACCTCAATTTCAGCTTCATTACCGACTACCGGCAGGACCGCCTGCACAACTTCGAGCTGTTTACCCGGCCCGTTGCGGGGGTTCTGCAGTCGATGGGCGTCAACGCCGAGCTCCAGGGCCGCAACGACATCGTGGTCGACGGCCGTAAGATCTCAGGCAACGCACAGTTCTCCACCACCCGCCGGATGTTCAGCCATGGTACGTTGCTCTTAAACAGCGACCTGTCCGAGGTCACCCGCGCGCTGAATCCCAAGCCCACCAAAATCGAGTCGAAGGGCCACAAGTCGGTCCGCTCGCGCGTGGCGAACATCGCCGAATATGCCGAGCAGGAGGTCGATGTCGCTACATTCCAGCGGCGCATCCTCGAAGGGATATTTTCCGAGCACGACATCCCCACCTACCGCCTCACGCCGCGCGACTGGCAGGCCGTCCGCCGCATCCGCGACAATCGATACGGCCTGTGGGATTGGAATATCGGCTCCGCGCCCAACTTCAATTATCAGAACAGCCGCCGTTTCCCGTTCGGAGAGGTCGACATTCGGCTCGACATCTCGCGCGGGTACATCCGCGAAGCCGGCATTTTCGGCGATTTCCTGAAAGGCGCCTCCACCGATCACATCACCTCAGCCCTCGTCGGCGCACCCTACGATCCCGAGGCCCTGCAGCTCCGCCTCGCCACCGTCGACCTGCAGACGCTCTTTCCCGGCGTAACAGTCGCAGACTTCACCGCCCTGCTCCACCCCGATACCTGACGGTACGTCGCCCGGGGTTTGCTTTGGGGGAAACCGGGCATGGCATCTCCATGGTCCACCAACCATGCGCCGGGACGGTGATGGCCGGCGCTCCGGCCCGCGGCTCTTTCGTCCACCGTTCGGACGCACGTGGAGTGGCCGCAGCAACAATCAGCGGAGAGGCTTTAGTCGTACACGAACCCGCTTTTTGATGGGGAGTACGAGAAAAACCGAATCCAATTTGTGTGCTTCCGCCATGGCCAATCACGCGTTCGACTCCACCCAGATGAAGACAATCCTGAAGGAAGCGCTCATCGAGACCTTGCAGGAGCGTCCCGAACTCCTTCGCGACGTGATGATCGAGGCGATGGAAGATATCGGCCTCGCAGAGGCCATCCGCCGGGGACAACAGTCCGACCGCGTAGACCGCCAGGACGTATTTGACGTCTTGGAAGGACGGTCGTGAAAACTGGATTCCGGTCGAGCTTCGTTCGTGACCTGAAGAAGATCAAAGACAGGTCAGTCCTTGATCAGGTCCGGACGGTAATCGAGGAAGTTGAGGTTACAACGGACCTCTCCTCAATCCCTCATGTCAAGAAGATGAGCGGAGCCGGTGCCTATTATCGCATCCGCGTGGGTAGCTACAGGATTGGCATCGCGCGTCAAGCGGACGAAGTCGTGTTTGTCCGTTGTCTGCATCGCCGGGATATCTACAGATACTTTCCCTGAGCCCTGACGGTACTTCGCCCGGGGTTTGTCTTGGGGGAAACCGGGCATGGCATCTCCATGGTCCACCAACCATGCGCCGGGACGGTGATGGCCGGCGCTCCGGCCCGCGGCTCTTTCGTCCACCGTTCGGACGCACGTGGAGTGGCCGCAGCCAGAGCATCGCGTTACGAGCTTGATCCGATAGGAACCGGCCTGATCAATTAAGGTGGCAGCTTCCTCCTGCAATCCACGCTGCCATGCCCACGTCTGCACAATCCGGGGAGGG
>CAZRTY010000338.1:0-2467 GCA_964603055.1 uncultured Rhodothermales bacterium
GTGTGCGCCAGATCAAGGAGAAAGCCCTGCGCAAACTCCGCCAGAAGCACCGCCGAGAAGAGCTGCAGATGCACATCGGCTAATCAGCCGAGCATCACGCAATCGCAAGAAGGCTACGTTGGGGATTTACCCCGGCGTGGCCTTTTTCTTTGTTGCTACTCAGGCACGCCGCGCCGGATTTCATTCGCTCCCTGCATGTCGTCATGCTGCTTGTTTGGGGGAGTAACCGGGCAATTGCTTCGCTGCAAAACAACCGAGATTCGCCGGTAGAAAACCAGATGACGCTGTGCCCGCAGCGCTCTTCCGTCCACCGTTCGGACGCACACTTCGGCGGCTTCGCTTCCTCCCAGCGCCGTCCGGCATCGTATCCTATCAGACTTGCGTCCGCCGAGTCTGTATGTTACCCTCCTGATCTCTCCTATCGAGCTCCATCACCCCACACGCACGATGATCCGCAAATCCCTCACATTCCCGCTTGCTCTCCTGCTTACCGTAGCCCTCGCAGCCTGTGGAGGTGACGCCACTGAGCCGGCAAGTTCGACAGCCGATACTACCCGGTCAGCCGAGTCCGCAGTGAATCCGCAGGATGCCTACTGGGCGAATCTTGAGGCGCTGTGCGGACAAGCATTCGAAGGAAGCGTCACCGACGGTAACGACTCGGACTCCGCTTTTGCCAGCGAGACGCTCGTCATGCACGTCCGTGAGTGCGCCGACGACGAACTCAAGATCCCCTTCCATGTCGGCGACGATCGCTCCCGCACGTGGGTGCTCACGCGCACCGGTGCCGGCCTGCGGCTGAAGCACGATCACCGCCTCGACGACGGCTCCGAAGACGAGGTCACGCAGTACGGCGGCGACACCATTGACGACGGCTCCGCGACCCGTCAGGATTTCTATGCCGACACCTTCACGGCCGAACTCCTTCCCGCCGCTGCATCGAACATCTGGGCGATGGAGATCGAACCGGGGAATTACTTCGCCTACTCACTCCGCCGCGAAGAAGAAGGCCGCTACTTCCGCGTCGAGTTCGACCTGACGACTCCCGTCGAAGCACCACCCGCACCCTGGGGTCACGAGTAAACGCCGGCACCCGAGCACACTGGCCTATTAGAACGGGATGGCCGCACGGACGCGATAGTAAATCTCGTATTCGTCGCGGCTGCCCACGTGCTCGATCGGCTGTGCGAAGCCAACCGCATGGCCAAGCTGCAGCCCGCCGATGCGTAGCGCGTTCTTGAGTTCGGCACCTGCGCCGGTCCGCCGGATGGCCGCGTCGAAGTCGTCGCCCGTCCAGACGAGCGCGCCGTCGATGAACACGGCTCCGGTCACGGCGCCGAGCGACACCAGCCCGAGCAACCGCGTTTGCAGGTCGGTCAGAAGCGGCACGCGATACTCCGCCGAGCCAAAGAGCATCCGGTCGCCGACGGCGGCCTGGCGAAAGCCTCGCACGCGTTCGCGCCCGCCCAGCTCGATCACATCGGCACCGGGTAGCGCCAGCAGGACGTCGTCGTAGCGTGTGAGGCCGATGTAAGCTTGCGGCAGGACGCTGCCCTCACGCGCCTGCGCCCGTCCATAAAAAAAGAGCCGTTGCAAGCCGAGCGACGGCAGCACCAGAAATCCGGCGATGTCGCCCTCGACGAAGCGCGGCTCCGCACCCAGCCACGGTGCCGCACCCGTAAGGCGCATCCGAATGCCTCGGCCGTCCAGCGGGTGGATCACGTTGTGGCGATACGGCCGCGTAAACCTGCGAGCAAACTCGATCCGGGCATCCAGCTGACGGCCGGCCTGGGGTAAGGGGAGATCCGTCGAGAACTCGGCATCGCGAAGATCAATCGGATCGATGTGCGCAACGCGGATACGTGCAGAAACCCGCGTACTGGTATAAGGCTGCTGCCACCAATCAACGGGCAGCGAAAACATGACGTCGCCGCCGGTGTAGCGCTCGGCGAGTACCGTCTCGCCGTAGCCGCGGATCGTCGCGGGCAGCCGGTACGCTGACAGCGCAATCGACGGGCGGAGCTGATTGTTGATGTAGCTGACGTTGAACCAGCTGTTGGATGGGTCGTCGGCGGTGAGAAGGCCGAACGCCGCGATGGTGTGCTTGCCGAGCGGCTCCGTCCATGTGGTGAGGCCGGCGGCGCCCCACCGGCCCTTACCCGCGTAATAGGGCAATGCCAGCGAAACCGCGTGCGTGATATTCGCCCAGCTATTGTATCGATACCGCCCGATGATGAGCGATGCATCGGGCTCGATCTGAGCCGGTAGTTCGTGTGGCGGACGGTGAACGGTCCATCCAGCATAATCCGCCGGCACCTCGACAGTGTCGCCCACGATCGTTCTCAATGCATCGATTGCATAAGCCCGGTCGCGTTGTTTCGTCTCGTTTGAGACGACGACGAGTCTCCCCGTGGCAAAAGCTGAATCCGGCGGCAGCCAATCGTGAAGGCGGGCGCCCTCGACCAGATGC
>CAZRTY010000339.1:0-2464 GCA_964603055.1 uncultured Rhodothermales bacterium
CCATGCGATGAATGAGTTCGAACCGGTCTTCGGTCAGATCCCGCAGGTTTTCGAGACGCCGCTGCTGTGCCGGGTTGTCTGACGTCAAGTTGTACGCCGTATCCCAGGCTGCATCGACCTGACCACGGGCGTCGTCCACGCGCGCGAGGGCTGCGGGGTTATCGTTGACCAGGTACCGGAGGTGGTATCGCTCGGCGTCTTTGAGGCCTTCGGAGACCGACTCGACGTTGTCGATGACCTGCCAGGTGTGCCGGACGAGATTTTCGTTTTCGAGCAGGGCCGACGTGCCCGTGTAGGAGGCCCAGCCCACCCAGGCGTTCACGATAATACAAATGGCGATGGCCAGACCGATTTTACGGCCAAGCGTGGCCGTTAATGTCTTGAGCAGTCTCATTTAACTCCAACGAACTGTGCCGGCACCGCGCTTTGAGCTTGCGCCGGTGATATACAAACGCGGCGAGCGGTTTACGGGCCGATCGCGGCGGCGGCAGGTACTTCCTGTGCCGCAGCTCTGTTATCGGCGCAAATCCTGAAAACGTAAACGTTTTAGGGCACGAAGAGCCGGCACAGGGCGGCCCTCCCTAAAAGCAGAGACTATGTGCCCGAATGGCCGGCTGCAGCCTGGGTTCGCCGTCTATCACACAGGTCTCTACGGCTCCGCGAACGACGCAGCGTCGATGAACTTTCAGTCTTGTTCGTCGAGCGCGTAGATGTGAGGGAGGTTACGGCCGAGCTGCCCGTAGTCGAGTCCGTAGCCGAGGACGAACTTATTGGGGATGGTAAAGCCGACGTAGTCGAGGTCGAGGTCGACTTTGGTGGCGTCGGGTTTGTGGAGGAGCGTGATGCAGGCGAGCGATGCCGGGTTCTGGTGCCGCATCCGGTCGAGCATGTATTCCATCGACAGGCCGGTGTCGACGATGTCTTCCACCACGATCACATGGCGGCCTTCAATACGGGCGTCGATCTTCTTGAGCTCGGTCACCTCGCCGCTGGAGACTTTGGAGGCGCCGTAGGAGGAGAGCTTGAGGAAGTCGACCTCGCAATCGATATCGATGTGGCGCATGAGGTCGGCCATGAAGATGAACGCGCCGTTGAGCACGCCGATGAGGATGGGCTGCTTGCCGTTATAGTCGGCGGCGACCTGACGCCCGAGCTCGGCGACGCGCTGCTGGATGGCGGCCGAGTCGAGGTAGATCTTGAAGCGTTCCTCGCGGCAGTAGACGATGTTGTTCGAGATATCGTCTGGAATGGCCTTGGCCCGTGAACCGCTCATCGAATCCGGTTGTTGTCGTGGAAGCATCGAAAATACGGCGTTCGGGTGCATCGCCAAAGTGTACGCCGTGACGGAGCGATCAAGAGACCGTCAACACGCGCAGAAGTGCCGGCCGCGTGGTCCTCGGCTCGACGATGCGTACCCGCTGGTCAATTCGGTGGCCGACAAGCCACACGATACCACGGGCGTCTTCGACGACGAGCGCGTGACGGCGGCGGCTGGAAGGCACGCGGGCGTCGGTCAGGATGTCGCTGACTTTCTTTGAGCCGGGCATCCCGAGCGGACGCATGCGGTCGCCATCGCGCCACGGGCGGACGATGAGGGGAAGCTCAAGCCGGTCGGCGTCGATGTACTCGGCGTGCGGGTCCGGGGGATGTTGGGATCGGAAGTCATCCGGAACGGCATCGACGAGTTCGATGGTGACGTTGCGGCGGCTGATGACGGCTTCGCCGGGGATGGATTCGATGACGGCTTGGGCGGAGGCGGTATCGGCGGAGACGGATTCGGATGCGTTGACGAAGCGGATGACGGACGGCTCGCGCCAGACGGTGCCGCTCCCGAGTTCGAGGCGTCGCCCGGCCTGAGACTCAATCAAGCCGTTCAGCGCAGTCGCCGTCGCGGAGGTGTACGGAACGCCGTCGAGCCAGCGTGCTGCGGCGAGGAGCAGAATGCGCCGCCGCCACACGAGAGGCTGCTTCGAGAGTGCGCGGATATCGAGCGCCGCATCGTCATCGGCGCGGCTCGCCTCGAACCGGCGCTCGGTCTCGGGCTGCATGCTCGTCTCGACGTACTGGCGCATGAGATCGGCCGAGCGGACGATCCGCGGCGTGACATCCCCGCCGAAATGTGCATCGAGTGCCGGCAAGATCTCGCTTCGGAGGGCGCCTCGGCGGTAGTCCGGCGATACGTTCGACGCATCGTCGCGCCACGTGAGGCAGCGGTGTCGTGCGTAGTCGATGATGTCGGCGCGGTGGAGCGGCAGAAACGGCCGGACGAGCGTGATGCCGTCATCGAGCCGGCGCTGGGCGGGCATCCCCGCGAGCCCTTCGGGCCCGGCACCGCGAAGCAGATTCAGCAGCACCGTTTCGGCCTGATCGTCGGCGTGATGTGCCACAGCTACGTAATGCACGCCGTGATCGGCGGCGGCTTCGCGGAAGGCGCTGTACCGGAGATCCCGCGCGACCACCTGGA
>CAZRTY010000340.1:0-2444 GCA_964603055.1 uncultured Rhodothermales bacterium
TCGACCTCGGCACCTTCCGAGCGGCCGATCCAGTTGCGCTGCATCTCCTTCGTCGACTCGGGCCAGTCAAGACCATCCAGCCCTTCGAGGAGCCGATCGGCGTATTTCGTGATGCGGAGCACCCACTGGCGCATGGGGCGCCGGACTACCGGGTGGCCGCCGCGCTCGCTCTTGCCATCGATCACCTCTTCGTTGGCGAGGACCGTCCCGAGCGCCGGGCACCAGTTGACCGGCACCTCATCGATGTAGGCGAGGCCGCGCTCGTACAGCTTCAGGAAGATCCACTGCGTCCACTTGAAGTAATCGGGATCGGTGGTATCGATCTCGCGATCCCAATCGTACGAGAAGCCGAGCGACTTGAGCTGCTCACGGAATCGGTTGATGTTGCGCTCGGTGGTGTCGCGCGGATGTGTACCGGTTTCAACGGCATACTGCTCGGCCGGCAGACCAAAGGCATCCCATCCCATCGGATGCAGGACGTTGAAACCCTTCATCCGCTTGTAGCGCGCCAGGATGTCTGTAGCGGTGTATCCCTCAGGATGCCCAACGTGGAGCCCCGAACCGCTCGGGTACGGAAACATGTCGAGCACGTAGTACTTGGGCCGCGACTCATCGGGCTCGAGCGGCGTGCGAAAGGTCGACTGTTCCTCCCAGTGCCGTTGCCATCGTGCTTCGATCTCGGCGAAGGGATATGCTGCCATCGATAATGTCCGTATGGGGATGATTGACGCTGCGAACAAAAGCCGTCTTCCTGTGACGACAAAACGGCGCTGAAAGCCGTGTAAGCGGCCGAAGGTACGAACCGGCCGAGGCATTGTTCAGCGACAAATCGTCGAACTCGAATCGAGAACGTCACAGATCGAGGCCAACCTGCCGGCCGCCGCGATGTACGAGCGGTTATGCTGAAACGAGATTCCCAGACTCGGCCGCCTGTCCTGCAGGCGATCTATCCCACCAGGGCAACAGGCGCCGTCCCGCCCTCACTATTTATATCCGTCGGCGGCATTTTTTCTGTCACAGACTCATCCTGCTCGTGCTAACCTCCCGACGTACACAATCGCAATCTCAAGGCCGAGACGCTATACCACCTTCTCGCTTCGGCGGTAAGATGCCCGGACGCGGCGTGATTCATGACTATACCGGCATCCTCCGCAACGCACAGACGATTGCGATGATCGGATGTAGCGCACGGGTCAACCGTACGAGTAATACGATTGCGCGCTACCTGCTCGCGAACTCATTTGAGCTGGTGCCCGTCAATCCTAACTATGATGAGGTCCTCCAGCGGACGTCCTATCCGTCGCTGTTGCACATTCCAGCCGACGTCCAGGTCGACATCGTGAATGTGTTCCGTGCGCCCGACTTCATGCCGGACATCCTGCGAGACGTCGTCAAATTTGCCGACGCTCGCGGCTACATGCCGGTCGTATGGACGCAGATCGGCGTATCGAGCGATGAAGCCGAGGCCATCGCGGAGAAAGAGGGCATCCCATACGTGGCCGACCGGTGCATCATGGTCGAACACCGGCTGAACGCAGGTCACGTTACCCGGTGATGTGAGGGGCGATCAGGTCAGCCGCTTACGCCGGTGAAATCGACGAAGCGTTCGATCTCGAGCGCCAGCTTCCGCCGCATCGGCACGAGGCGCTCGTCTTCGTAGCGTTCAGATACCTCAAGCACCGACGAATAGAACCAGTGCTGGTCTTCAGGGCCTGCGTTGAGGCCGCGCCAGTGTTCTGATGTGATGAAGGGATCGATGCCGCGCGCGATGGCTTCGTTGATCGTCCAGATGTTGTGCAGCTTATCGGCCACGCTGATCGCGATCGCTTCCACCGATGCCGCTGTAAGCCCGTCGAGGTACCCTTGCTTGCGCTCCCGCCACGTGCGCTTTTTCCCCATCTCATCGTACTTCTCCTCCGTCACTTCGAACACGAGGCCGGCAATCTGCGGCCCCATGAGTTCGACCAGCCGTTCGGGGCGAAGCACCATCCCATACCGGTTCACGTCTTCAACGCAGTCGTGAAGGAAGGCGGCGGCCACGGCGTCGTCGCTCCATCCGGCTCGCTGGATGAGTAGCGCCACGGCCGTCACGTGCGCCATGACCGGCACGCGCAGAACCTCCTGCGGCGGGACGTCAAACGAGGGCTCGCGCCATCGGCTTTTGCGATACGTGAGATCGTGCCATTGAGCGGCGAGCTCGATAGCCTGTTCAATCTTCGGGCTGAAAACAGATAACACGGTACCTATTTCTTGTGCGGCCCGGCCTACAGGCGGACGATGCGATGATGGGAAGTGTCGAGATCCAGCTCGTCCATCAGCCGATCGACGAGGCCGATCCCGTACTTATTGAGGAAGTAGATCGGAGACAAAGCGCGCTCCTGCAGCTTGCCGGCCGGCAATATATTCTCCGACGCTCGTTCAAGCCGGCTCCGAATCTCATCGTG
>CAZRTY010000341.1:0-2442 GCA_964603055.1 uncultured Rhodothermales bacterium
GGCTGCTGGATTTTCAAGAGCGCCCCAAGTGGGAATACACGAACGGCCTCGTCCTGCGTGCCATCAACCTCGTCAACGATCGCCATCCGGATCCGCGCTACATCGACTATATCGATGCATTTTACGATCGCATGGTGCATGACGACGGGTCGATCGAGCGATACGATATCACGCTATGGAATATCGACCGGGTCGCGCCCGGGCGGCTGCTTTTCGACCTGTACGACCGAACCGGCAACGAAAAGTATCTGAAGGCTGCCGAGCGGCTCCGCTACCAACTCGAATGGCAGCCTCGCAACTCCCAGGGCGGTTTCTGGCACAAGCTCGTCTATCCGTGGCAGATGTGGCTCGACGGCGCGTTCATGGGGCCAACGTTCTATGCCGAGTATGCCGCGCGCCATGACGAACCCGGCAGCTTCGACGATGCCGCGCATCAACTCATCGTGATGGAGCGCAACATGCGCGACCCCGAGACCGGACTGCTGTATCATGGGTGGGACGAAAGCCGCACGCAGCGGTGGGCGGATCCCGTAACCGGACTCTCGCCGCATTTCTGGGGCCGAGCGATCGGCTGGTACGGGATGGCGCTCGTGGAAATCCTCGACGTGATGCCGCCTTCGAGCACGCACTACGACGACCTTGTCGGCATCCTCAACCGTCTGGTCGTTGCGCTCGAGCGGTTCCAGGACGACGAAACCGGCCTCTGGTATCAGGTCGTCGATCTCGGCCACCGCGAGGGCAACTACCTCGAGGCGTCGGCATCGGCCATGTTCGTCTACGCCATCGCCAAAGGCGTCAACGACGGCCACCTCGATGCGCGGTACATGCAGATCGCCGAGCGCGGCTACGACGGCATCATCGAACACCTGGTGACGGTCGATGCCGACGGCGAAGTCCACCTCAACCAGGTGTGCGGCGTTGCCGGACTTGGCGGTAGCCCCTACCGCGACGGCTCGTACGAGTACTACGTCAACGAGATCATCCGCAGCAACGATCCGAAGGGCACCGGTCCCTTCATCAAGGCGAGCCTTGAACTCGACCGGTAGAGACGGTCAGTCCCACACCCGGCCGAGCACCCAGGTGCCATCTGTCTTGTAGATGTCGATGGCGCGTTGCTCCGTGCGCACGCGGAAGTACACCCGGCGCCGAGATCCCCGCCACCACTCGCCCTCGACCACCCACACGTCGATAATCTCGCGGACGGCCTCACGACGGCCGTTCCACTCGAGAGCCACCGGCCAGCCCCTCCGCGTTTCCACCGAAAGCGTTCGGCTCCGCCGCGGCGGCGTGATTCTGCCACGCGTTGTCTGCGTTTCAGGTGATGGACGAAGAGGTCTTGACATGAATTGGAAGTTCGACGGTTGATGCCTCGGGCGGGGACGCGTAATATAGTGTGTGCGATATATGTGCACCATCCGTTCGCGTTCCGCTTCTTCTCGTGCCGACCTTCTGCTTCCATATCCCGGAGTTTCATGCATGGGCCGTAAGCCGCGCCGAGTCCACGCCTCAACCCGTGATTGTGATGGAGGGAGGGCGCGTCATATCCGCATCGCGGCGGGCGCGCCGGGCGGGCATCGAGAATGGGATGCAGGCCTCGCGTGCCCAAATGCTGCTGCCGGATGCCATCGTGCGTCAGCGGGATACCGCGCTGGAAGAAGCCGCCTGGGAGTCGGTGATCGAGCAGCTCAACACGCTCACACCATTTATCGAACCACGCCGGCCGGGGCTCGCATTTGTTAGGGGATGTGACGAGGACGCGATCGCGGCATCGGCGCGCAAGCTTGATGGCCGTGTTGGAGTAGGACCTCGTCGCGCCATTGCACATCTGGCCGCGGTACGCAGCACACCCGGACACGTGCTGCACATTCCGCGCAATGCCGTAGCCCGCTTCCTCCGCCGGTTCGAGACAAAACGACTCGATTTGATGGACTTCGGGCCGGAGTTCGTCGAGCGGCTGGAATGGCTGGGGATCCTCACGCTTTACGATGCACGGCACCTCAGCCGGCGGCAACTATCGCTGCAGTTCAGCAAGGAGGGCGAGCGGTTGCATGGGCTGCTGCACCCCGACGACGCGGAGAAGCCCGTCGGAATGTACCAGCCGCGTCCCACCGTCAGCGCCGCACATGACATCGAGCCGGGCGAGGAAACCGCCCTGGAGGCCCTGATCGCACACCTGGCGGCAGAAGCCACGACGATGCTCGGCGGGTGTTTCCCCAATTACTCGTCGCGGCGCCTCACGCTCGAGCTGGACTTCCGGTCTGGCCGCACCTTGACCGCCGGCCGCATCCTGAACACACCTCTGCGCACCGAAAAAGGCGTTCGCGAAGCCGCCCACCGGTTGTTCAGGTCAATGCTTGAATCCGACGAAAGCGACAGCCGCACCCTTTCCACCGTCAAACTCACCCTGGGAAGCCTGACACCGCCCACCGCATCGCAGGTCAA
>CAZRTY010000342.1:0-2408 GCA_964603055.1 uncultured Rhodothermales bacterium
TGGCAGGTAGGCGATGAGTCGGAAGTCGCGAAGTACGTTGTCAAACGCAAGACGGCGAACTCCAATCGCTTCGTGACCGTCGATGAAGTCCGCCCCTCCCGCAGCGGCACGTACCGTGTCGAAGACGACGGAGCATCCATCTTCAAGATGGAGACGAACGACATCGTCTATCGGATAGAGGTCTACGGCCGCGGCGAGACTGAGCCGATCGAGTATCGAGAAGTCAGTTCGGTTTATGCGTCCTCAACGGTGCGTCGCACCTGGGGCAGCATCAAAGCCATGTTCCAGTAGCCGTCGCGGCAATGCCGGAGTCCTCTACGCTTCTAGTCGATCCAGCCATAGTCCGGCGGATGCTACGCCGGATGGCCTTTGAGATCGCTGAGCGTAATCACGGTGTCGAGAGCGTCGTCATCGTTGGAATCCGCCGTCGAGGTGTTCTCGTCGCGGATGTGCTCGCCGCTTATCTCGGCGAAATCAGTGATACCGTGATGGACGTGCAGGCGCTGGATACCGCGTCCTATCGAGACGACCGCTCAGAAAACACCGCCAGGAAAGACGAGTCCTTGATCGAGGTGGATTTAACCGGCAAGGACGTGGTTCTGGTGGATGATGTGCTATACACGGGACGGACGGTTCGCGCCGCACTCGATGGGATCGTCCGGTTCGGGCGACCTAAATCAATCCAGCTGGCCGTTCTTATCGACAGAGGCCACCGAGAATACCCCATCCGCCCAGATTTCGTGGGACGCGTAGTTCCGACGAAACACAAGGAGCACGTTGCGGTGCGCGCGGAAGACGACTTCGCGATTTACGTGATTGAAGACGCCGCCTGAGGCGTCTTAGATATCGAAGGCGGCCGAGTCGTCTTCAATCTCCTCCTCTTCGGCGTCATCGCCCACGAATAGCCGTATCTCGAAACCCTCGCGTACACGAGTGCCTGGCTCCCGACTCTGGCGCACCACCCTGACGACAGCCTCGTCGTCCACATCCATCTCATCCGCCCCGATCACAACGAATCGAAGCCGGGCGCTTTGAAGTACCTGCTCCGCTTCCTGGACCGTCAGGCCGACTAGATCAGGCATACTGACAAAGCTTGAACCCAGTCCGGTGCTGTACCACAGGTTTACGATACCGCCAGGGTTCAACGAGTCGCCCGCGGCGGGAGCTTGTCTCGTAATGGTATTAGGATATGGGGATGGGATGGAGTCGGGCCGGAGCTCACCCGCTGTTAGCCCCACCGCTGCTAGGCGGCTCCGCGCCTCGCGGATCGACAGATCCCGAAGCCGCGGCACAAGCACTCTGGCCTGCTGGCCGCTGTTGACCGTCAGATAAATACGGCGCCCTGGCTTGACACGCGTGTTGGGGCCGGGGTTCTGGTCGATCACCGCATCTCGCGGTGCCTCAGGAGAGAACCTTTCCATCACCTGCTCGGACTGGAGGTCAAGTGAGGCCAGCTGCCTCTCCGCATCGACGACAGAATAGTTGCGTACGTCGGGCACCTCTACATAGTCATCGTGCCGAGTTAACTGCGGCATTAGAAAAGAGTCGACCACTATATATAGTATAAGGCCGAGGAGAAAGAGCCCACCGACGCCCGCCCAGACGAACGGGTTGGTTAAGAACGACCTCATTGTCCGGCCGGCCTCAGAGAAGAAGGAACGCATGACAGTATGATAGCTAGAGAATCATCCGCGTAACGCTCCAACTCCTATTCGTTTCCCGAGATTGTGCCCTGCTAGCGCACTAGTACATAGTTCAGAGACGAGCGGCGAGACGTCTTCTATATGCATTCCGGCTAAATGAAAGCCTTCTAAGGAGGGAGGATGCAGGATTGACGAATGCAGCGAGAAAGCCCGGGCTGCCCCTTGCGCAGGCTACATGCTTGCCGTACCATTGTCGCCCGATAGCCGCGAGCGGCGAGGCAGATTCTCGACAATCGTTAAGCTATCGCGAAGGACTTGACATGCGGCACTTGGTCGCCGTATCATGGAAGTCTTGCCTCAAACGCGGGGCGCTGTTCATTTACCGGCTGGAGCACTAGATTGTAAAGATCGTGCGACGGATTTGCATCACGAACTAAGTGTTCGTATAATGCTTTTCTGCACCGCCGACAAATCAAGTGTTCGGCAGTACTTTGAAGAGACTGTCAATCAGAGGTGAGCGTCTTGACACGCGTTAAGTTGCCACCGTATATTGGCGGTCCGCTCTTCAAAGAACGGCCTTCGGGTCGTCGGGGCAATGTTCTCTTGATAAGACTGAAAGTATAGCGAGTCCCGTTGATTTAAGCAAGTTTCTTGCTAGATCGACAACCAATAGGTCGAGCCAAAGCTCAAATTACTTCTTATTTTACTAAGGAGAGTTTGATCCTGGCTCAGGACGAACGCTGGCGGCGGGCTTAACACATGCAA